>JANPJC010000107.1:0-47991 GCA_031425315.1 Chitinophagales bacterium | reverse complement strand
ACCTTTTTCTTTTTTTCTCCAGCCCGCTGTGGCAGAACCATTAAATTCTTCTACACCGGAATTGGCAAGCCAGTAATCAGGCGTACGAGCGTTTCCGCCCCGCTTTGCTGTTCCCTGTAGCCGCCAGGCAAATGAAGGATGTTTTGCGCTGTTGCCTTCAACCATCGCCGAAAGGACGCCTTGTAAATTATTAGAGAACATCGCAGTATTAATTTCCCCGCTAACGCCTGGTATATACCTGAGTAATTTGGGTTCAACCAAAACAACTCCGCCAATGGCATCGCCACCGTAACGGATAGACGCAGCGCCTTTAATAACTGTCAGCCTGTTTGCGATGTAAGGATCAATTTCAGGTGCGTGCTCACTTCCCCACTGCTGACCCTCCTGCCTGATGCCATTATTCAAGATTAAAACCCGGTTACTATGCATGCCATGGATAACCGGTTTATAGATATTGGTTCCTGTTTGTAAAACACTCACACCGGTAATCTGTTTTAGCGATTCCCCTAAGCTCAGCCCCTTGACTGCTTCAAGGTCTTTTCCTTTGACTTCACCTGAAATACCTCTCCCCTCAACCCGCGCATTTCCCACGACTACAACTTCCTGCAATTGATTATGCTTATGCGGTAATTCAATATTTTTCCGAAGATCTTCTTTAAGGTGAAAATGGAAACTTACAGGCTGACAATCCAAATGACTGATTAAGACTTCATAATTGCCCGGGCATAGTCCTGAAAAACGAAAATTACCTGTACTGTCAGTCAAAGAAACCAATTGCAATTCGCGAATAGTAACCACTGCCGACGAAAGCGATTCTCTTGTATCTGAGTCAGTAATCTTACCGGAAAAATTGAGGATACACTGGCCCGATACTGTTTGCGTTGCAGAAAACAGCGCGATGAAAAGACAAATTTGAAACCAGTATTTGTTGACCATTTCCGGATGCGTGATGGTCAAAAGTAGGGAAAAAACACATAATTGCAATACTGTTGCAAATATTTAAGGAAATTGAAACTCACTTTTTGAGTTCCACTGTGAAGGTTGTGCCATTATTTAATTCACTTAAACACCGGATATTACCATTCAATTCGGAGAGAATACGTTTGACTATAGAGAGGCCCAATCCCGTGGAAGCTTCGCCTTCTGTTGACTTGGTTGAAATCTTACTATACTTGACAAAAAGATATTTCATTTCCTCCGGTGCAATGCCAAGGCCCTCATCGCGAAAACGTACCTCAACATTTTCCCCTTTATCCTTCACTTCAATATAAATTTTCTTCCCGCGTGGAGTGAACTTTACTGCATTCGATAACAGGTTGGAAAATGCGCGGTAAAGCATTTGTTTATCACTTAAAATAATAAGTTGCGACTTTGTGCTTTCGTAATGAATTTGGATTTGTTTTGAGCGTGCTGCAGGTTCATGATCGCCAATTACAATTTCAATCAGCGGCTGTATATCAAATTTTTCCAGTTCCAGCGAGTAGCTATTGGTTTGAACCCTTTCCACATCCAGTATATTTCTGATCAGATTGAGTCCTGCATCTACTGAAGATTTTATTCTTTCCACTGCCTTCAACTGGTTTTCGTTTAACTGATCCCTATCAGACTCTAACAATTGCACCCACATTCTAATACTTGAAAATGGTGTATTCAAATCATGCGATACAACACTGATCAGGGAATTCTTTTCCGCGTTTAATTCTGCAAGCCTGCTATTTTGTTCCTGGATCAATTCATTCTTCTCTTCTAATTTTTTATTTTTCTTTCGGATCAAATTCCAGTAAACTACAGAAATCAGTCCTAAAAATCCTATAGCAACAGCAACAAACGCAACATTTCTTGTTCTTAAATTACCCGCTTCAACCTGCGCTACCAGTAATTTATTTTCATTTTCCCTTTCCTTCAAATGATATCGTTGTTCCATTTGAATCATGGTGGCCCTCGTCTCTGCGTTCACCAATGACGTGTCTATGGAATTCCATTTCTGTAAAGCAGTCAATGCTTCTTTGTATTCATTCCGGCGTTGATGATATTTTGCCATCAACTGATACACATCTGCTTCTTTACGCAGCGATTTAAATTCTTTCGCAATATTCAAAGACTGGTCCAGAAAAATTTTGGCTGAATCAAATTGCTTAAACTCAATAAATACATCACTCATGTTTAACACATCATACCAAAGCATTTCCGTATCACCCTTTTCAGTATTTATTTTCAGGTTCGATCGAAAATAATATAATGCTTTCTCCCATTCTTTTTTCTGAAAAAGAGCATTGCCCATATTGTTGCGCAGAGAGGTAAAATCTATCTGATCGCCGAAACCTTTGGCAGCAGCCTCAGCAGAATTTAAATATGCCAAAGCACTATCTGGTTTTCCCAACTGATTAAAAATGGCACCAAGATTAACCAGATCATTTACTATCGAACTTACTTCACCTCTTTTAATTGAGATTTTTGCTGTTTCGATATAATAATCTTTAGCCTTCTCCGGATTTTTCAATTCAGTGTACAGGTAGGCCAGATCACTTAATGCGCTGGCCTCATATAATTCAAGCTTATTTTTTCTGGCCGTTTCCAAACACCAGAGATAATGACTGATTGCGTTATTGTAATCGCCCAGGTATTCCGCATGTATTCCTTTTAATCGCCTTGCAAAAAGGTGACCATTTTGAAAGTCAAGTTCTATGGAACCTTTTTCAATCAAATCAGCAACAATCTTGATGGAGTCAATCTTTGCATCACCATAATCCAATGCTCTGTCAAAGAGCTTTGTGATCTCAATAGTGTCTTTCTGGGCGAAGGAAACCCCTGTAAATAATATAATGAAAAGAAGAGGTGCAATTATTTTTTTTACACCAACCTGTACAGAATGGAAATAGAGGAAGTGCCTATTCATTTATTAGCCCATGACGTGCAGCGAATTTAACCAGTCCAACGGTATTATTTACACCCAATTTTGAAATGATTCGTTTACGGTGCGTTTCAACTGTTCCAACGCTCAGAAACAGCTTTTCGGCTATTTCTGAATTGCTGAATTCTTTACATATCAATTGAAGAATTTCTATCTCCCTTTTTGTGAGGATATCATCAACTTTCTTTGAATCAATAATAACAGTATTTCGGGCATCATCTTCTTTCACATTGATATCTACATCTTTGGAATAATAAGTGCCCCCGTTTTCGACCGACCTCACAGCTGTAAGTAATTCTTCTATTGTGGCACTTTTTAGCAGATAGCCCTGAATTCCATAACGCATAAGTTTATGAATAAACCGCGTCCCCCTCATTAAAGTAAGGAATATGATCTTCATTTCAGGTTTGGTTTCCCTCACCTTCATCATTAACTCTTCAGGTTCAGTATCAGGAAGATGAACGTCCAGCAACAGAATAACACCCTGATCCAAAGAAGGTAATGCTTCCAGGAAAGATTTTCCATCCTTCGCGGTACCTGCCACCTCAAAATCCGGGTACCTCTGTAATAAAAGGGTTAAGCCTTCCAGGTACATTTCATGGTCTTCAACAATATATACTCGCGTCATTTGTCATTATCTAAATGAAAATCAAAGCAATATTAACAATTATCCTTGTCATATTATTATTAACGCTGATGTTTACCAACCAGGAAATCTACTAAAATCTTTCAATTATTCCTGCTATACCCTGGCCCCCACCCACACAGGCAGTTACAACCCCATACTTTTTCCCCAACCTTTTTAAATCTCCAAGAAGCTGTACGGTTAACTTTGCACCTGTACATCCCAACGGATGCCCAAGTGCAATGGCTCCGCCATTAATATTGACAATATCAGGATTAAGTCCCAATTCACGAATTACTGCTACGCTCTGGGAAGCGAATGCCTCGTTTAATTCGATCAAATCAATGTCATTAAGTGTCATTCCTGCAGCCTTTAGCACTTTAGGCACTGCCTCCACCGGTCCTATACCCATAATACGCGGATGTACACCCGCAGATACAGCATTGACCAAACGACCAATCGGCTGAAGCCCTAATTCTTTCACCATACTTTCACTCATCACCACCACAAAGGCCGCGCCATCACTGGTTTGTGACGAATTTCCTGCAGTAACGGTACCGTTAAGTGCAAATGCAGGTTTTAACTTTGCCAGCACTTCAACCGTAGTATCAGCTCTTACCCCTTCATCAGTTTCTATAACAAAGTTTCTTTTTTGTTTTTTGCCCTTCTCATCCAGATAGGTTTCCTCCACCTTTACCGGCATTATGCCCTCTTTGAAATACCCCTGTTGAATGGCCTGATTGGCCTTGCGGTGAGAATGAAAAGAAAATTCATCCTGCTCCTCACGGCTTACGCCATATTCTTTTGAAACGGCTTCTGCCGTAAGACCCATATTGAGGTAATAATCAGGCTCATCACTTGCGATTTCATAAGAAGGCACTGTTTTCCAGCCAGCGGTAGGCACCATCGTCATACTCTCCACTCCACCGGCAATGATACAGTTGGCCATACCTGATCTGACTTTTGCGGTGGCGATTGCAATAGTCTCCAAACCCGACGCACAGTAACGGTTAACCGTCATTCCCGCAGCATGAAATCCCACTGCTCTTGCTGCAATTATTCTTCCCACCTGCAAACCCTGCTCAGCTTCCGGTACGGCGTTCCCCACCACCACATCATCTATTTGTTTAGCGTCAAGGCCGGGAACACTGGCGATCAGCCCTTTTATAACTTCAACTGCCAAGTCATCGGGGCGTGTAAACCTGAACCCCCCTCTTTTAGATTTGGTAACCGCTGTTCTGTATCCGGCAACGATATATGCTTCCTGCATAAAATTAATTTTAATGACCTTAAAGATAAAACATTCTGACAAACTAGTTGCATCAACAACCATTACTATCGTTAATAAAAGTAGCTAACAAAAATTAATAAATCAACATGAATTTCTCCCTGTCCCATGGGTGATATGCGCATAATACCGGGAATTTTCCTGATACTATCCACAGCGGCTGTCGCCGGTAGTATCGTTATGTTGCAATCTTTATCTTCGCACGCATATGTATAAGCTGGTAAGGAAGTGCCTGTTTTTGTTTGATGCTGAAAAAGTGCATTATTTTTCCATGGGCTTCCTCAAATTGTTATGCAGCGTTCCTTTATTTAGAAAAATGATCTGTTCATTGTGCTCCGTCAATAGTCAATCGCTGCAAGTGACTCAATTCGGACTTAGTTTTAAAAATCCCGTTGGCCTGGGTGCTGGATTTGACAAAAATGCCCGCTTCCTGAATGAACTGGAAACACTGGGATTCGGATACGTTGAAATAGGAACCGTTACGCCTTTACCCCAAACAGGCAATGAGAAACCCCGCTTATTCAGACTGGCTGAAGACAGAGCATTGATTAACCGCATGGGATTTAATAATGAAGGCGCAAAAGCAGTGATTGAACGGCTAAAAGAATGGAAAAGATACCAATGGAAACATAAGCCGGTTCAACCCATGTTGGTTGGCGGAAACATTGGAAAAAACAAAATCACTTCTAACGACGACGCGTGGAAAGACTATGAAATCTGTTTTACTGCACTATTTGATTACGTGGATTATTTTGTAGTGAATGTGAGCTCACCTAATACTCCCGGTTTGCGGGAGCTGCAGGAAAAGGATTCGTTAAGAAAAATTCTTTCCCACCTCATTGCAATCAATAAAACCCATAGTTCACCTAAACCATTACTGCTTAAGATTGCGCCGGATTTAACTGATACTCAACTTGACGATGTGATTGACCTTTCTTTGGAGTTGCAGCTGCATGGATTGGTGGTAGCAAATACCACCATCAGCCGCGAAGGATTATCATTAAAAGGTGAAAAGGCTGCGGAAAACATCGGAGCTGGCGGACTAAGCGGACTACCATTGCGAAATAAAGCAACAGCAGTATTGAAATATATTATTGAGAAAACCGGCGACCGCATACCGGTAATTGCCAGCGGAGGTATATTCACAGCTCAAGATGCAAATGATAAACTAAAAACAGGTGCAGACTTAATTCAGGTTTGGACCGGGTTTATTTATGAAGGTCCATTGATCGTGAAAAAAATCTGCAAAGGGCTCGAACCAAAGGCATAAAAAGAACGTCTGGAAAACGCAAGATAAAATAGTAAAAATCATTTTATAATGGAGCACTTATTTACGACAGAATCTTTGATCAGCCTTATAACCTTAACAGTTCTTGAAATAGTATTGGGAATTGACAATGTCATTTTTGTATCCATTTTAATGGGGCGTTTAAATGATAAACAAAAATTAAATGCAAGAAGGATTTGGATGATTGCGGGAATTACCACCCGAATTCTGCTGTTACTCGCATTGGGTTGGTTAGTTAAAAATGGTAATCGTGAATTATTTGGATTGAATTGGGATGACCGCCATATAGCATTTAATCTGCGTAATATTATAATGTTTGTAGGCGGCCTTTTTCTTTTATACAAAACGGTTAAAGAAATACATACCAAACTTGAAGGCGAGGAAGAAGGACATGTAGATAAAAAGGCACCGGAGGCATTTGGAGCGGTAATCAGTCAGATCATTTTGATTGATATGATTTTTTCATTCGACAGCATTATTACTGCTGTGGGTATGGCTAAACACGTAGAAATAATGATGGTTGCAGTGGTAATTGCCATGGGAATCATGTTCTTTTTCGCAGAAAAAATTTCGACATTTATTCACAAGCACCCGGCTTTGAAAATGCTTGCGCTTTCATTTTTGCTGATGGTAGGATTCAGCCTGTTCTTTGAAGGTCTTCAACCTGTTCATGGCAGTCATATCGACAAAGGCTATATCTATTTTGCTATGGCGTTTTCATTTGGTGTTGAGTTACTCAACATGTGGATAAGGAAGAGAGATAAAAAGAGAAAACCTGTTATACTGAGAGAGCCCGTTTTACCAGGTCAACAATCTAAAGACGACCAGGCGCATTGACGAAAATTTTTATTGTATTGAGGCCAATAATGTCACCGCCACCACACCGGCGGTTTCAGTCCGTAATCTTTTATTGCCCAGCGATACCGCAGTGAAATTATTGCCTAGCGCAAAGTCGATTTCCTCAATAGTAAAATCGCCTTCAGGGCCTATTAAAATAATGGCATTTTGTAGCGCTGAAAATGATAAAATATCAGTTTTTTCACCAGGAAGGCAATGGGCGATTAACTTGAAATCGGAATGATACCGGTTAATTACATTTTCAAAAGACAATGGACCAACTATTTCGGGTAGCCATGTCTGTTGCGACTGAAGCATCGCGCTTAATACAATACTTTGCATTCTCTCTATCCTGAAATGCTGGCGCTCTGTTCTTTCGCAAATCAATGGAACGATAGTGGTTGCACCTATCTCAGTGACTTTCTCCAACATCCATTCAAATCTGCCGGCATTTTTCAAAACAGAAATACCGAGTATAATTTTCTTTTTTGGAGCGTCAAGAGTTATGCTGGAAATAATTTGTACACTGCAAGATTTTTTTGATGTGGAAATAATTTCAGCTTCTGCGAGTACACCTTTTGCGTTAGTAAGTGCAAGTTTGTCGCCCTCACGCATTCTAAGTACTGTAGTAAGATGCCTTGCGGTGTCCGCAGGAAGTTCAGCACTTGTTCCCGCAGCAGGAATATCATTCAAATAAAATAACTGGAGCGACAAGATGATATTTATTAATTCAGGTCAATGAGTGAATAGGACAATGGGTGAATTCCTATGTGGAAAGTAAAAAGCCGTTAAAAAACGCAAACCTGTATTGGCTGTTCCCTACTATCCACCGTCTACTATCTACCCTCTGTATTTTGGCTGTTAACGTAAAACGTACAACCTGTATTGGCTGTTCTCTACTTTCTACCGTCTATTATCTACTCTCTCTGTATTGGCTGTTCCCTTCCCACATCCCACATCCCACTTCCCACTTTAAAACGGTTCATCATCCTGCAAATCATTCATCTTACTACCCTTCTGGATAAACAACCTTGGATTGTCATCATCCTTTACAGGCTTCCAGTTTCCTCCGCCACCGCCTACACCTAATCCACTAAAATCATCATCTGCTGCGTCCACAAATTTTTGAATGTGAAGCAATGCTTTCAATTTGATATTTTCCAGTGAACCATTCCTGTGTTTTGCAATACGAACATGCGTCTCGCCTTTGATATTTTCACCCATTTCATTGCTGGTGATATCATAGTATTCCGGACGATAAAGAAACATAACCATGTCGGCATCCTGCTCAATGGCACCAGATTCGCGCAAATCACTCAACTGCGGAATCTTATTTCCTTCTTTCCTCTTTTCCACTTCACGACTTAACTGACTCAAAGCGATGATAGGCACCTGAAGTTCTTTTGCAAGTCCTTTCAGGTTTCTTGAAATAGTACTGATCTCCTGTTCACGGTTACTATTACGATTATCGCCGCCACCACTCATTAATTGCAGATAGTCAATGATAATAAGGCCGATATTATGCTTGCTTTTTAACCGGCGGCATTTGGCACGTAATTCAAAAATATTTAATGCAGCCGTATCGTCGATAAAAATAGGTGCTGTTGAAAGGCGCTGAATCCCTTTTTTATACAGCTGCTGCATTTCATGTTCTTCCATCCGCCCCCTGGATATCTTTTCCAGGAGAATTTCGCTTTCGGCAGAAAGAATACGCTGCACCAGCTGACTTGAACTCATCTCAAGACTGAAAAATGCAATCGGAGTAGGCTTTGTTGGATGCAATGCCGCGTTTCGAGCCAGGTTGAGGGCAAAGGCTGTTTTACCTACTGAGGGCCTTGCAGCCAGGATAATGAGATCCGAGGGTTGCCAGCCATAAGTTACCCTGTCAAGCGAAACATATCCGCTGGGTACACCTGTAACATCTTCCTGCCTGTTCCGCATGTCATCAATTCGCTTGATGGTTTTCATCAAAACCACATCAATCGAATCGAAATTTTTGCGCAGGTGATTATTGGTAATCTCGAACAAACGGCTTTCTGCCTCATCCAGCAAGTCAAAAACATCAGTTGAATCCTCATAAGCCTCACTGATCGTTTCCCCACTTATCCTGATCAGTTCTCTTTGAATAAATTTCTGTAATATAATTCTGGAGTGAGTTTCAATATTTGCTGATGATACAACAGCATTTGTCAGTTTGGAAACATAAAAGGCGCCGCCCACAATTTCCAGTTCTTCGCGAAGCTTCAGTTCCTCTACAACGGTAAGCAAATCTATTGGCATCGACTTTTGTGCGAGGCCCATCATCGAACTAAATATCCGTTGGTTGGCATCAACATAAAAACATTCCGGCTTTAGAATCTCAACCACGGTATCAAAAGCACTTTTTTCAAGCATTACCGCACCTAATACCGCTTCTTCCAGTTCTCTTGATTGAGGAGGAATTTTTCCAAAGACCAGGGTATTCAGGTCTGTTGTACTCTTTCTTCTATTCTTTCTGTCGCGGTTAACGTTGGTCAGATCCATGAATTTGTGTGTAGAATGAATTGGTTAATCAGTATTTTTTTCAATCACCTCCCCTTTTTCTTTTCTCATTGTTAACGGAATATTACTAAAGGGGGACGGCGAATGTAAATCCCATTTGATTGCCCCGAAAAGTTTTATTGTATTTATAATTAGTAACAGGCAAATCACATGTTTACCCACAACATAAAGCTCCTTATCCACATAAATCGTGCGGGTATTCACAATATAAAAAAAAACAGCACTACGAACCCGGTTTAATTCACATTAGTTGTTATTAAGTTTTTACCATCGATTATTTGGCAGAAACCGGGTAACCACAGTATGGGATTTTACTGTTTTTATACGCATTTCTACTTAGAAGAATGAAGCTGACAATGCCTTTGAAAGGAATAAAAGCAAAGAATTCCGGATAGCCGCCGGCATATTATCTTTGCAAACAAATTTATCAATCAAGCACACATGACGATCTCGTATAAATGGTTGCTGGACTATCTGCCGGAGCCTGTAGAAGTGGAAAAATTATTGCAAATTCTTAATGCCATCGGCCTGGAAGTGGAAAGTGCCGAACCCTACGAAGAAGTAAAAGGAAATTTAAACGGATTAATTATTGGTGAGGTACTTGAAGTGGAGAAACATCCAAACGCTGATAAATTATCTGTTACAAAAGTAGATATCGGTTTGCCGGAATCTCTGCAAATTGTATGCGGAGCGCCAAATGTTGCGGCTGGACAAAAGGTTGTTGTAGCGCCGGTGGGTGTTACGATTTATCCACTCAAAAACGATCCGCTAACCATGAAAGTGGCAAAAATAAGGGGAGTGGAAAGCTATGGAATGATTTGCGCTGAAGACGAAGTAGGGCTCGGCGAATCCCATGCTGGTATTATTGTTTTATCTGCTGATCTCACTCCGGGAGCCCTTGCAAAAGATCATTTTCAGCCCTACGATGACACGATCATTTCTATTGGATTAACACCCAATCGCAGTGACGCTATGAGTCATTTAGGCGTGGCCCGCGATATATGTGCGTGGCTTAATCTTCACGAAAACAAAAACCTTGGAGTTCGTTTTCCTGAAAAAATGGTTTTGCAGCCCTCAAAAAAATCGATAGATATTGATATTGAAGTTGAAAATTCAAACGACTGTCCCCGCTACGCAGGAATTGGTTTTGATGGTATCTCTGTTAAACCTTCTCCTGTTTGGATGCAACAAAGGTTAAAAGCAATCGGAGTACGACCTATCAATAACATTGTAGATATCACCAATTATGTGCTGCATGAAACCGGTCAGCCATTGCATGCATTTGATGCAGATCAGATTAACAGACAAAAAATCATCGTAAAAAACTTACCGTCAGGAACCACGTTTACCAGTCTTGATGAAAAAGACAGAAAACTTGATAAAGAAGATTTGATGATTTGTGATGGCGATGAAAACGCTATGTGTATTGGTGGAGTTTTCGGTGGATTGAAAAGTGGAGTGAGTATAGAGACTAAAAAGATTTTTCTTGAGAGTGCCTGGTTTAATCCAACCTCTATCCGTAAGTCGTCGTTCAGGCATGGCCTTCGCACCGATGCAGCAATGCATTTTGAAAAAGGTGTCGATATAAGTAATACCGTAGAGGTATTAAGCAGGGCTGCACGTTTGATCACTGCAGATAATGAAGTTTTTATTGCTTCTGAACTCAAAGATATTTACCCATCCCCCTGTGCTAAAAAAACGATTGATTTCAGTTTTGCATATCTGCAAAAAATCAGTGGCAAGATTTATTCTTCTTCAACTATAAAAAAAATACTCGAAAGTTTAGGCTTCGCCATTCTCAAAGAAGATGCTGCGGGAATGAGTGTGGCCGTGCCTTTTCACAAAACCGATATTTCTTTGCCTGCAGATATCGCGGAAGAAGTAATGAGACTTGATGGTTTTGACAATATATTAATTCCAACCACTATTTCCATAGCACCGGCCATCGAAACACTTACTTTTCCCACCATTCAAAAAGAAAAAATTTCAACAGTATTGGCAGGTCAGGGATTTAATGAGATCTTAAATAATTCTATTGCTAACAGTGCATGGTATAATGAGGAGGAATTGGCGGGCGCTGTGAAGATGATGAATAATTTAAGCGCTGAATTAAATTTATTGAGGCCATCGATGCTCGAAACCGGATTGCAAACCGTATCTCATAACCTAAATCGTAAAAATAACGAACTGCGCCTGTTTGAATTTGGTAAAACTTATTATAAACATGCAGCTGGCAAATATGATGAAACGGAGCATCTTGCCATTTTCTTAAGCGGCAACATGCAGGAACCTTCGTGGAATTCGAAACCGGGAGCTGCAGATTTATACTATCTGAAAGGTGTGATCGAATCGCTAGCACTGCATTCAGGCATTCGGCAGATTCAATATTCAAAAGCTGAAAATGCAAAATTGGAAAATGTAGTGGAAGGCGCCGTTAACAATACAAAGCTCTTTACTGCAGGCCGGGTAAAACAAGGAGTTGCCGGTCGTTTTGATATCAGGCAGAATGTTTGGTACGCTGATATATTTTGGGAGAACTGGCTTAAATCCGCAGCCGAAAACACCATCAGGTTTAAAGAGATGGGCCGCTTCCCTTCAGTTAACCGCGACCTGGCATTTGTAGTTGACAAAACACTTGAATATGGCCGGATCGAAAAAACTGCACGTTCTTTGTCAATAGGAAAATTAAAAGACATTGGTCTATTTGATATTTTCGAAAGTGATAAGTTGGGTGAAGGAAAAAAATCAATGGCCATGAGTTTTGTATTTCAGGATGATGAGAAAACCCTTACGGATAATGAAGTGGAACAATTCATGCAGAAAATCATCACTATATTTGAAAAGGACTTAAACGCACAGATTCGCAGGTAATGAATAAAATATTATCACCTTCAGAGCATATCGACCAGGTTCATGTGAAAATTACCCGGCTGCTAAAGCAATACAGGCAGTTGGAAAAAGAAAATGAGCGTTTGAAAACTGAACTCGCTAAAAAAAATGAGACTGATGAAATGATCAGTCAGAAAAACAGGCAGTTGGAACGGCAGTTAAATATGATGAAAGCCACTGCCGGTTCAGGAGATGACACTGCAAAAAAAGAAATAGAGAAACAGCTGAATTTTTATATCAGGGAAATAGACAGATGCATTGCAATACTGGGTCAATAATTAAACCCTTTTCACCATACGCATCTTATGTTCTTCACCTCCCTGCGAAAAGATGAGCGTGTAAATGCCATAAGGCAAATGATCAAGGCCGTTCCAGCGATAACTTTTAATACCGTTTGGAATCACTGCATCGAGTTTGCTGCAAACGCTACCTTCTTCATTTTGAAGAACAGCATGCAATGAGGCTGACGAATGATGCGAAAATTCAAAGACAACACTGTCTATGAATACGGGGAATTTGGGTTTGGCGAACATTCGGCTATTGATTTTAATTGGATAATAATCGGAGCTGGAAATAAGGATCGGATGAATGACACCTCCCTAAAACTGGCTACTGTTGATAATCTGTGGATAAAAATATACATAATTAACGTTACGTGCAAGAACTAATTCCAATAAATATTGTGGTGGGCGATCGATCTTATCGAATCAGAATCAATCCATCGGATGAAGAAAAAGTACGATTAGTGATCAGGAAGATTAACGATCAGCTTCTGCAGTTTAAAACCAGTTTTGCTGGTAAAGACATGCAGGACTATATCGCAATGGTTTTACTTTGGTTTGTAACCGAACAACAGGACGGACATTTGAATCCTGAACTTGTAAAAGTTTCGGAGCAGTTGACCAGTTTGGAGGCACTAGTTGACCAAACCCTGGACGATAAGTCCTGATAGTCAACCTTATATCCCTAAATATCCCCTCTCTGAACACGCTGTTTTATGCCTGTTTTTACCTCATTTGAACTTTTTATAGTGTGCCGCCCTTAACGTATCTTCGCTGGTTAGCATATATTATAAGTAAATAGAAGAATTTAAGAGACCCAGCAAAAAATCAACATTCATGGAAATTAACCTGATTATACAAATCATTATAGGAATTGTAGCATTAGCGGTAGGGATAGGCGTCGGAAAAATTATTTTTTCTAAAAACACAGCCTTAATGGTGAAAGCAGCCGAGGAGCAGGCTGAAAAGATCCTGTCAGATGCCCGTTCAAGTTCAGAAAATCTTAAGAAGGAAAAACTTTTAGAAGCGAAAGAGAAAAATGTCCAGGCAAAAGCAGAACATGATCGTGAAATCCTCGAGAAAAACAAAAAAATCGGGGATGCGGAAAACAGGATAAGGCAGAAAGAACAGGGTATTAATCAGAAAACCGAACAGCTCGAAAAACAGGTCAAGGAAAACGAAGCGATAAAAGAGAATCTGAATCGCCAGATCGAAGTGATTAATCAGAAAAGGACCGAACTGGAAAAACATCAGGAAGAACACATTCGCCGGTTAGAGAAGATTGCTGGGTTGAGTGCCGAAGAAGCCAAGGCGCAGCTGATCGAAAGTCTGAAACAGGAAGCCCATAGCCAGGCTCTTTCTTTACAGCAGGAAATTATTGAAGATGCAAGAATTAAGGCAAATAAAGATGCCCGTAAAATCATCATTCAAACCATTCAACGCACGGCAGCTGAACAAACCATTGAAAACACAGTAACGGTATTCAACCTGGAAAGTGATGAAATTAAAGGTCAGATTATTGGACGGGAGGGACGTAATATCAGGGCTATTGAAGCAGCGACAGGTGTTGATCTCATTGTGGATGATACACCGGAAGCAATTGTTCTTTCTTCTTTTGATCCTTTGAGAAGAGAGATAGCCCGTTTAGCGCTCCAGCGCCTGGTGGCTGATGGCCGTATTCACCCGGCGCGTATAGAAGAAGTGGTTGAAAAAACCAGGAAACAGATTGAAGAGCAAGTGATGGAAATTGGGGAAAGAACAATTATCGAATTAGGTATCCATGGTTTGCATAAAGAACTGGTAAGGGTGGTAGGCAAAATGAGATTCCGATCCTCGTATGGCCAGAACCTCCTGATGCATAGTCGTGAGGTGGCAAATCTTTGCGGCATCATGGCTGCTGAATTAGGCCTTAACCCAAAATTGGCTAAAAGAGCCGGCTTACTCCATGATATTGGAAAAGTTCCGGACGAAGAAACAGAATTGAGCCATGCATTGTTGGGTGGAAAACTCGCTGAAAAATATGGTGAAAACCCTGCTGTGGTTAATGCCATTGCTGCTCACCACGATGAAACTGAAATGCAATACGTCATCTCACCGATTGTGCAGGCCTGTGATGCGATAAGCGGTGCCCGTCCTGGAGCAAGGCGTGAAATCATGCAGCAATACATTCAGCGTATCAAGGATCTTGAAACACTGGCATTGACTTATACCGGAGTTGAAAAAGCTTATGCCATTCAGGCCGGCCGCGAGTTGAGAGTTATTGTAGAAGCGGATAAAGTAACAGATTCAGACAGCGAAAAACTGAGTTTTGACATGGCACAAAAAATCCAGACTGAGATGACTTATCCCGGCCAGATTAAAGTGACTGTGATCAGGGAAAAAAGAACGGTAAACGTTGCGAGATAACCCGAAGCTGACGTAAGGGTTCACAAAACCCCGACCAACCGGTTTTGACTTGAAACTTATTGTAAGAAAATTTTGATACGGAAAGGAAAAACCCTACCTTTGCCGTCCTTTAAAATGAATGGTATATGAATACTGCTGTAGCATTTGTACACGAGCAACTGACTAGTGTCAAAACATTTCCTAAGTTCAAAGCCGGTGACAATGTTACGGTTAATTATAAAATTGTGGAAGGTAACAAAGAGCGTATCCAGAGCTTTAAAGGCGATGTGATTAAGCGCCAGGGAGATGGCCATACTGCAACTTTTACAGTGAGAAAAATTTCGGATGGTGTTGGTGTAGAAAGAATTTTCCCTGTTTCTTCTCCCAATATTGAATCAGTTGTGTTAAATAAGGTTGGTAAGGTTCGCCGGGCAAAACTTTATTTCCAGCGTACACGGAGTGGTAAAAGTGCCAGGATTAAAGAGAAAAGAGTTAAATAAAAATTTACAGCAAAATATTGAATATAAAAAAGGAACCGCATGGTTCCTTTTTTCGTTTATTTATATATAATTTATCCGTCAGGGAGAGATTTTATTACTTAAATTTGTTTAAAGCTTAAAGCAAAAAATTATGTTACCCAATAGCGTATTGCTCTTATCGATGCCAGGCGGAACTGAGTGGATTTTGATTATCCTAGCCGTGTTGATTTTATTTGGTGGAAGAAAAATACCAGAATTCATGAGAGGCTTAGGCAGAGGCATCAGAGAATTTAATGATGCTAAAACCAATGTTAAAAAGGAAATCGAAGATGGGATGACTGAAGAAAAAGCCAAATAAGGCTTCCCTTTGTTAATCAAATTGCTGACTTCCGATCCATCTTCCTTTTTGTAATCATTGTATTCTCATCAATCAATAAAGCAATTTCACAATGAAATTGAAGTGCAGTCTATTAGCTGCACTTCAATAGTGGAAGGCTATTTGTCAAAAATTCGGGACACAAGTCATCTCAACGCACTTATTGAAGTTTTTGCCGAAGAGGCAAAGGAACGAGCCGCAGCGCTGGACCTGAAGAAAAAATCAGGTCAGCATTGCGGCCGTTTATTCGGTGTTGTTATCGGTATTAAAGATGTCATCTGCTATAAAGGGCATAATGTGAGCGCCGGCAGTAAAATTCTCCATGGATTTACTTCTCTATACAGTGCTACGGCAATTGATCGATTGCTACAAGAAGATGCTATCATCATTGGCAATCTTAATTGTGATGAATTTGCAATGGGATCTTCCAATGAAAACTCAGCTTACGGCAAAGTATTAAATGCCCGTGACGAATCAAGGGTGCCTGGCGGCTCTTCAGGTGGATCTGCAGTGGCTGTGCAAGCAGGCTTATGTATGCTAAGCCTCGGGAGTGATACCGGTGGATCAGTTCGGCAGCCAGCTGATTTTTGTGGCGTAATCGGCCTTAAACCAAGCTACGGGCGTATTAGCCGCTACGGCCTTATCGCCTATGCATCCTCGTTTGACCAAATTGGCATTTTCGGGACAAATATCGAAGATATAGCCCTGCTCCTCGAAATAATGTCCGGTGCTGATGAGTACGACAGTACGGCAGCCCAGCGCCCGGTACCAGCCTTTTCTAATGAGTTGACTACCAATAGAAAATACAAAATCGCATATTTTCCACAGGCCCTGGACCATCCTTCATTGGACCCGGAGATTGCCACAGCCATCAAAGCGTTTATTCAGAAGCTCATCGCTGAGGGACATACGGTGGCACCAGTGGATTTTGACTACCTCGACTATATCGTTCCAACTTATTATATACTAACGACTGCGGAGGCCAGTTCCAACCTTTCCCGTTACGATGGCGTTAAATTCGGCAGCCGGACAGAGGAAGTTATTCACAATCTGGACGAGTTTTATAAGCACTCCCGGTCGGAGGGATTTGGAAAAGAGGTAAAAAGACGCATCATGCTGGGAACCTTTGTGTTAAGTACAGGTTACTATGATGCCTATTATTCTAAAGCCCAACAGATTCGAAGAAAAATATATGACAAAACTCAGTTGATTTTCAACGAGTTCGACATCTTGCTACTCCCAACCACTCCTACTACAGCCTTCGGTTTCGGCGAAAAGAGTCACGATGCCGTGGAGATGTTCCTGGCTGACGTTTTTACAGTTTTTGCAAATCTTGCCGGCATTCCAGGCATTTCTTTACCCCTTTTTACACACTCTAATGGCATGCCTTTTGGTATACAGGCTATGACAAATCAGTTTGAAGAATTATCTTTACTTCAGTTCTCCAATCTGTCCTACCTCCGGTAACTATGAATTCCTCCAGTCCACTATGAATAACCACTCAGGGTTTACCTCCCTTGGTCGGTTAAAGTCATTTCAATGATTTTCCTTCCTGTACCTCTCGAAAACTAAAAAAAGAAAATCATGAAACGATTTACAAACTTCATCGTTGTGCTGATTCTCAGCATCGCAGGAAATGGACTCACCGCTTTGTCACAGGATTCGGCAAAGGCTGATTCACTACCTTATGTTAAAGAATTGGTTATTGCAGTAACTTCTGCATCAGCCGCTGATAGTGCAGGTAAGGCACTCGCTGCGGTCCATGATTCTAATGAAAAATCATCCACTACAGTTTCCGCTCCACTTATTACTAACTCAGTTGCCAGCGTTCAGGCTAATTTACTTACCCTGCATCCTATGGCGATCGGTTTTGTTAAAGGGTATATCACAGAGAATACCACGCGGCTTGAAAAAATGAGAACTTGGAGCGTGTCTCATTTCAGGATGATTGATAATATTCTGGGTAAATACAAACTTCCTGAAGAGCTCAAATATCTCGCGGTTATTGAGTCTGAATTAAAATCTACCGCTACTTCAAGGGTAGGAGCAGTTGGCCCCTGGCAGTTTATGCCCGAAACGGCAAGAATTCTGGGACTTAAAGTAATGAGCGGAAGAGACGACAGGAAAGATCTATATAAAAGTACGCACGCAGCTGCCAAATACCTTCGCGACCTCTATGCCCAATTGGGCGACTGGTTATTGGTTATAGCAGCATATAATGGTGGACCTGCGCGCGTTGAGTCAGCAATTAGAAAAAGCAAAAGCAGGGATTTCTGGAAATTGCAGTATTATCTGCCTGCTGAGTCACGTAATCATGTAAAAAAGTTCATCGCTACACATTATATCATGGAAGGTCAGGGTGGAGCAACAACAACTGGTGCTAAAGGAATCGTTGATTCGGAAGTAGTTCAGGATTTATTTAGAAACACTGACTCACTGGTTATAAGTGGAAAATATAATTCTTTCATACTTGTGAAAACAATCGGGATGGATATTAGTGTTTTCAACCAGCTGAATCCAAGGTTTGATGCATTGGTTGCGGTTAACAGTTACACGTTGCATTTACCATCTGATAAAATGGAATTATTTAACGCCAACAAAATGTTGATTCTAAGCGAATCGGTTCATTTTCTACTGACTAATTCAACCAATGACGACAAAAATAATTTTCCGGGCGGAATTAAAATGAATGCGGTAAATCATGCCCCGGCAGTAAATGAAAAACTTCTCCGCAAGAAGTAAGATCACCGCACCCGTAAAGCTTTGAACATTGCTTCAGCTTTCAACAGACATTCTTCATATTCCCGTGCAGGGTCACTGTGATAGGTAATCGCAGATCCAACGGGAAACGATAAATATCCTGAATCTGCATTGTAGAGAATACTGCGGATCACCACATTAAAATCCATATCTCTTTCAGGTGAAATATAACCCACGGCGCCGGAGAACAGGCCGCGTTTGGTTTTCTCATACTTTTCAATGAGCTCCATGACTCTGTGCTTAGGCGCGCCTGTCATGGAGCCCATGGGAAAGGTATAATTAAAAATGTCGCCTACGGTCGTTTCACTTTGCAGTTCGCCGCTGATGGTGGAAATCATCTGGTGTACCTGGGGAAAACTGTATATACCAAATAATTCATCAACTTTAATTGAGCCCTCAGTACAAATTCTTGCCAGATCATTTCTCACTAAATCAACGATCATCACATTTTCTGCACGGTCTTTAACACTGTTATACAATTCCACTTTCTTGTGCTGATCTGTAATTTTATTGTCGCTGTCTCTTGAAATAGTACCCTTTATTGGTTGTGAAAATATTTTATTTCCCAGCTTGCGAATATATCGTTCGGGGCTTGCGCATAAGAGATACTGATTGTTGTATCTATAGAACGCAGAAAAGGGATTGGGAGAAACAACAGATAGCTGAGTGAAGATATCTAACGGGGTAATAACGGAGCCTTCCGAATAAAATTCCATGCAGTAAGTAAGCTCATAACAATCTCCCCGTATGATATGCCCTCTCACAGCCTCTATCACTTCCAGATATTCTTTTTCGGTGAGGCGTTGCCGTATCTCTCCAATTTTCGGTTCGGTATACATACGGGGCTCTTCCGACATTATTGCATTTAGAACAGCTTCATGATCCTCCCGGCAGCTACCTATTTCAAGGCAGCTGTTGTTCAGTTTTACAACCACTTCCGGAACATAAAAATTGATATCAGGAAAATCGATATAACCTGAATGGCTACCCGACAGGCCGTGAATCTCATTTTTCAGATCGTAAGAGAGATGACCAAAAATCCAATCCTTATGCAGATCTGCAAAACTGTTGAGTGAAGCAAGGCGGTTAGGGTTATCCGTACCAAGAAAGTAGCGCGAACCGGCGCCCAGCAGGCATTCCTGCGAATGCAGGGGGAAATTGTAATGGTTATTGTCCAGAAAACAAGAAATGTTGAACCGGTTCGCCCAGTTCAACATTTTCTGCCTGGTGGCTATAAAATCTTTAATTGGATAGGAACAGTAAGTTCTTATCATTTCTAGAAATCATCATCGTCGTCGTCGAATCCACCCGAATCATCGAAGAGTCCCATATCCTTGAATTCATCATCGATAGCGAAATCTTCATCGTCATCCGCAGCAGCATTACCCTTTTTAGGTGTTTTCTTTGCGGTTGATTTTGGAATATCGAATTCATCGAAGTCTGGGTCCCAGTTGTCTTCTTCTTCGGGTTTCTCCCAATCGTCTGCTACTTCCTCTTCATCACTATCTTCCTCTTCATCATCACCTTTCTTGGTTTTAGATTTAGCAGCTTTTCCGGCTTTGGCTACAGGCTTTTCTTCTCCATCTTCTAATTCATCTTCGTCTTCTTCCTCCTCCGTCTTTTTAGATTTAGGGGAAGCTTTTTTGGATTTTGAATTTTCCAATGGATCTGCTGGCTTGTCAGCGCTTGTCTTTTTATCTTTTTGAGATTTTGCCATACACTTGCAAAATTAGCTTCGTAAAATTTCTGAGAGTTTTTTAATTAGCCAAATATTTTTTAAGAATATTCCACAATTTATGAATTGTTCTCACCTGATCAACTGTTCTCTTCCCGGACCGTTCGAAATAAAATCAATTGGCACACCCAAATATCTATTGATATGACTGATATAACTCCGCATTTTCTCTGGTATTGCGTCAAGTGACTGAATTGATGTAATATCAGTATTCCAACCCTCAAACGAAGTATATATCGGTTCGATTGTATTTTTCATCATTTGATATGGAACCATTTTAGTTTCCGCCCCATTGATCCTGTAACTTTCACACACTTTTAATTCTTCAAACGAATCTAACACGTCAGATTTAGTCATTACAATTTTTGTAACACCATTGATCATGCAGGCGAAATTAAGTGCTACAAGATCAATCCAGCCACACCTTCTTGGCCTGCCGGTAGTGGCACCAAATTCACTACCTATCTTACGCAGTCTTTCTCCGGTTTCATCATTCAACTCTGTTGGAAAAGGTCCACTTCCCACACGAGTACAATATGCTTTACTCACACCAATTACATCCTTGATTTTTTGTGGGGCAACACCCAAACCAGTGCACACGCCGGCAGAAATGGTATTGGATGAAGTTACAAAAGGGAATGTTCCGAAATCCACATCGAGCATACTCCCCTGGGCACCTTCAGCCATTACTTTTTTTCCTTCGCTGATTTTCTCATTGATGAAATACTCACCATTTACAATATTAAGTTCGCGCATAAATTCCAGCGCTTCGAAAAACTCTTCTTCCCAGGCAGAAATTTCTTCCTGAAATCCGAAAGAGTCAAGTAGACGCTGATGTTTAAGCCGGAGCTTTATGTACTGGGTAGTAAAATTTTTATCCAGCAGGTCACCCACTCTTAATCCATTACGACCCGTTTTATCCATGTATGCCGGACCAATACCCTTTAAGGTTGAGCCGATCTTGGACTCCCCTTTTGACAGTTCAGATGCTTTATCAAGAGCCCGGTGCGTAGGCACAATCAAATGCGTTCTGTCTGAAATAAAAAGATTCTTTTTGCAGTCAATGCCAAAAGCTGCCACTTTTTCGGATTCTCTTTTTAAGGTCACAGGATCGAGCACCACTCCGTTACCTATCAGGTTAATGGTTTTTTCATGAAAAATTCCGGAAGGAATCTGATGCAAAACAACTTTCTCGCCATTTACATATAACGTGTGTCCGGCATTTGGACCACCCTGAAACCTGGCAATAATATCATACTGGGGAGCGAAAAAATCCACAATCTTTCCTTTTCCTTCATCGCCCCATTGAAGACCTAATAAAACATCAACCATTCTTTTTATTTTGAAAGGCCCAAAAATAGTGGAATGCGTGAAAAGCGGAAAATAAATAGGGAAATGGGGAAAACCTTAGATGGTTTGTGTATTTCAGAAAAGTTATGAACAGTTATATCACCATGGAAAAGTTATGTTTTGTCGATACTATCAATTTTGACTGCCTCTGCATCATATCTTTCTACGGCATGTATGCCTGATAATTGTTTTAACCGTTGCACCAGTCTTTCGAGTTCGTCCTTATCGTGTACATACAACCTGATGTTGCCATGAAAAATTCCATCCAGCGCCTCTACTGTTATGGCGTTGATATTAATTTTTAATTCGCCGGAAATCAGATTGGTAATTTTATGAATTACACCCACGTCGTCAATACCGGTAATTTTTAAACCGGTAAGGAAAGAAATCTCTTTATTCTTCACCCACTTCGTTTTCACTACCCGGTGTCCAAAGTTAGCCATTAGCCTTGCCGCATTCGGACAGTTGGTGCGGTGAATAATTAATCCCTTCCCGGTAGAAACAAACCCAAAAACGTCGTCGCCGGGAATAGGCTTACAACAATTGGCCAGCGAATACATGATTTTGTCTCCGGACTCGCCAAAAATAATCAGTTCCGCATCTTTTTTAGCCATGGGCCGGGCCAGGTCAGCGTCAGTATGCCTGCTGGTTTCGGGTTCCGTACGTTGAGGCTTTGGATGTTCAAGTCGATCCCCTAAAACCTGGAACTCAATAAGTTCTTTCAGGTCGATATTTTTTATTGCTATGCGGTAAAACAGATCGAGTGGAGAATGAAGCTTGTAAAAAGAAGTTACCTCCTCAATGTTGCCATGACTGAAAGCCGCGCCCATCGCCTCTATTTTCCTTTGCAAGGTATATTTACCGTCGTCGGCCACCTTTCTTTTTTCTTCCTTTAACGAATCCTTAATCCTTGCCCTCGCCTTTGCCGTAACCACCAGATTCAACCAGTCATCGGAAGGCTTTTGTTTGTTGGACGTAATGATTTCAATCTGATCGCCACTTCTCAGTTTATGACCAATAGGAACGAGTTTATGATTCACTTTTGCTCCGATACATTTGGACCCTATAGCGCTGTGAATGTGAAATGCAAAGTCCAGTGCCGAAGAGCCCACTGGCAGCATCTTTACATCTCCCCTCGGTGTGTAAACGTAAATTTCTTCCGCCAGGAACGAAGTTTTAAAATCCTGCAGAAAATCGATACTGCTGATATCCTGATTACCAAGCGCTTCTCTGATTTGGCTGAACCATTTATCAAATCTGTCTTCTTCACCTCCACCCTCTTTATATTTCCAATGCGCTGCCAATCCCTTTTCAGCAATTTCATTCATTCTCTTCGATCTGATCTGCACCTCCACCCATTTACCCTGAGGCCCCATCACAGTGGTATGCAACGCCTCATATCCGTTCGACTTGGGATTACTCAACCAGTCGCGCAAACGCTCGGGAGAGGGCGTATACATGTCTGTAATAAAAGAATATACCTTCCAGCATTCTTCCTTTTCTTTTTCAGGAGAAGAATCGACAATTATCCGGATGGCGAAAAGGTCATACACCTCTTCAAATTCCACCGCTTTTTTCTTCATTTTATTCCAAATGGAATGTATTGATTTTGGCCTGCCGTAGATTTCATACTGGAAACCAGCACGGTCCATCTTATCACGTATCGGCTTAATAAATTCATTGATATATCTAGAACGTTCTCTTCGGGTTTCGGCAAGTTTTCGGGCGATCTCACGATAAATATCCGGCTCCAGATATTTCATGGCAAGGTCTTCCATTTCCGTTTTGATTGTATACAATCCCATGCGGTGGGCAAGCGGAGCATATACATAAACGGTTTCAGAAGAAATTTTCAGCTGTTTTTCCCTTTTCATGCTATCAAGCGTGCGCATATTGTGCAGCCTATCAGACAATTTGATGAGAATCACCCGGGGGTCATCAGTAAGTGTCAGTAATATTTTCTTGAAATTCTCAGCCTGCTGGCTGGTATTGGTGTCCACAACGTTGGATATCTTGGTGAGCCCATCTATAATCCTGGCGATTTCGCTGCCGAACTCCCTTTCAATATCTTCCAAAGTGAGGTCGGTATCTTCAACGGTATCATGCAGTAAAGAACAGATACTGGAGCGAACACCAAGCCCGATTTCTTCCACACAAATACGGGCCACCGCCAGGGGGTGGAAAATATAAGGTTCCCCGCTTTTGCGGCGCATTGTTTTATGGGCATCCACCGCCATTTCAAAAGCGGTTCTGAGTAGCTCTTTATCGCCTGGTTTTAACTTAGGTTTAAGTACCCGCAACAAAGCCCTGTATTGCCTTACAATCTCCTTTTTCTCCTGCTCCTCCGATAGGTTGTACTTCGGCTGAATTGACTGTTGTTCGACTATTTCCATTCACTTCAAATTTAATGAAAATCGGTTGTATTGCATTTTTGTTCAAGTAAACCAGTACCTTCGCTGCCCGATTTTAACTAAAAAGGTACAGAAGAGGAATTGGTTGGTACGGAAGCGAAGTAAAATACTTGTCAGAAGGCTGTTTACTTCCCACTTCACACCTCCCACTTCGCACTTCAAAAGCGGGTGTGGTGAAATTGGCAGACACGCCAGACTTAGGATCTGGTGCCGCAAGGCTTGGGGGTTCGAGTCCCTTCACCCGCACATTTTTTTTTAAAATCAAGCTTTTACTTACTGCATCAGCAGAAAAAAGAAAAAAATATGCCCACTGTTACGAGAGAAAATATTGGTTTGCTCAACGACAAGATCACGGTAACTGTGAATAAGGAAGATTATCTCCCCTCCTTCGAAAAAGTGCTAAAAGATTATGCCAAAAAAGCCACCATTCCCGGATTCAGGAAAGGCATGGTTCCAACGGGGGTGATCCGTAAAATGCATGGTCCTGCAGTTTTTACTGAAGAAGTACTTCGTTCAGTGGAACAGCACCTGACCAATTTTTTAAGAACCGAGAAACTGGACATTTTCGGACAGCCTTTAGCGTCAACAGGGTTTGCTGCAGATGAAATAAAATTGAACGAGCCTAAAGAATATTCTTTTGCATTTGAAGTAGGGATAAAACCTGAATTCGAATTGCCCGACCTAGCTGCTGCAAAAACCACTAAATATAAAGTGGAGATTACCGATGAAATGTTGAATGGGGAATTAGAGAGATTGCAAAACAGGTTGGGAAAAATGACGGAGCCTGAAACGGTTGTAAATGAAGACCATGTGGTAAATGTGCGTTTTGAGGCATCAGATGCAGAAGGTAATGTTGCAGAAGGTACAGTACCTAAAGAAAATTCATTGCTGGTAAAATATTTTAGCCCGGAATACCGGGAAAAATTAATTGGTGCAAAAAGTGAAGACAGTTTTGTACTTAATTTAAAATCTGCTTTTGAAGAAAAGGAAAGGGAATGGCTTATTGGGGACCTTGGATTAAACAAAGAAGACGAAACTGCTCTTGAACAGTTTTTCAAAATGACTATTACAAAAGTAGGATTGATTGAAAAAAGAGAATTGAACGAAGAGTTTTTTGAAGAAGCATATCCAGGTAAAGGCATTAAAACGGAAGAAGAACTTAAGGCGGAAATAAAAAGCGAGCTGGAACAGCATTGGGACAGGCAAAGCCGCAATCATTTACAGCACGAAATCTATCATGTATTACTTGAGGATACACAAATGGAGTTCCCGGAAACTTTTTTGAAACGTTGGTTGTTAACAGGTGGCGAAGAACAGAAAACGGAAGAACAGGTGGAACAGGATTTTCCAACTTTCAGAAATCAGCTTCGCTGGACGCTGGTAACCGATAAGATTGTGAAAGAACAAAATCTCCAGGTAAGTCGTGAAGAAGTGATGGACGCCATGAGGCAGCAGGTGATGAGTTATTTTGGCCAAATGAATATGGGCGGCGGCAATATGGAATGGCTGGATCAATATATCGACAGAATGATGAAAGATGAACAGCAGGTAGACAGTACGTACAGAAGGCTTATTACTGAAAAGATTTTTGAATGGGCCGAAACCCGCGTGAGCCCTGAAGAAAAACCAATCAGTACCGACGAGTTCATGAAATTACAGGAAGCCCACCAGCACGAACATTAATCATTGAATGCTATCAATCTTTTTACCGATAGCAATTACAGACAGGCCGGCAATCCTGAATAACAGGATATCAATCAACCGGAAAAGTGGAACAAAATTTTCAAAAATCCTGAGCTGAGACCTCGGGATTTTTTTATACCCTAATATATTTCCGGAAATAAACCAGCCAATCATGCCGGCAAAATTAAAATAGCTTGTATGCAACACAGTGAAGCCGTTGCTAGCGTACAATTCTCCAATTGTTTTTTTGGTGTATCTCCTGAAATGCTGAAGGTCTGTATCAAATGAATTGTATAAAAAAGAAAATGCCGGTACGAGGATAATCAAACGACCATCTTTTTTTAATAATTTTTTGCAGTTGATAATTGCCTGATGGTCGTCACTTATATGTTCTACCACATTTAATGCAACAACAGTTTCAAAGCGGCCAATCAGAGAGGGATGTTCTGATTCAAGGTCGCTGACAGAAAGATCAAGATGTACCACGCCTTCACAAAATGGATTGTTCCCGAATGTGCGGTTCAACCTTATCTGATAATCTGAACGGATGTCTGAAAGAACAATTGATTTTTCTTTTTGCAGGAATAGTTTAGAAATGTTTCCAATACCACTGCCAGCTTCAATGACATTACCCTTTACCCATGGAAGAATTCTTCCGAACATCCATTCGTTAAACCGATAGGTTCTTGAAAACGAGTGCAGCGTGTCTTTTCCGGTAATATCATCCTCTGCTAAAGGGCCATCGGTCATTTGGAAAAAAGATTGTATTTCAGGATACAATATAGCGCCCTGAAACCATCTTTCCAGTTAATTTTCTTTCCTTCAGCATAAGTACGGCCATAATAAGAAATACCGATTTCGTAAATTCTAATGTTGGGAATTCTGGCGATTTTTGCTGTTACTTCCGGCTCAAATCCAAACCTCTTTTCCTTCAACACTATCCCCTGAATAATTGGCGTGCGGAATAATTTGTAACAGGTTTCCATATCCGAAAGGTTAAGATTGGTAAACATGTTACTCATTGAGGTTAACATTTTGTTTCCGATAGAGTGCCAGAAAAATAAAATCCTGTGCGCTCTTCCACTTTCAAAACGGGTGCCGTATACAACATCAGCATCCCCTCTGAAAACAGGTTTTAACAGGTCATTAAATTCTTCAGGGTCATACTCAAGATCCGCATCCTGAATGATCACGTATTCACCCGTTGCCCTTTTGATGCCGGTATGTATGGCTGCCCCTTTTCCCTGATTGACTTCGTGTTTATAATATTGAATATTTGCCTCCGGATGTTCTTGAATATATTTTTGTAATACTTCTTCAGTTGCATCTTTTGAACAGTCATTTACCAAAATAATTTCTTTTTTCAATCCATTGATTAACTGTACTTCAAGTACACGGTTAAGAATCAGGTGAATGGTCCGCGCTTCATTATAAGCCGGAATAACAATGGATAATTTTTCAAATGTGCTCATGCTTGCGCTTTAGGTGGTTTGGGTTATTGAAAAAAGAATGTCAGTTTTACGTTTTATAGAGATTCTATTCGAATTTGAGTTTAATTTTTAATGCCCTATCCAGCATATATCCCACCCATATCAAAATCCAGGGCAAAATAATATAGAACATTCTTGCGTATACACTTACCAGCAAGGATCCGCCGAGATACAATAATGAAATGAACAATATCAAACGTATGGTAAAGTCGGTTTTCCGCCAATTGAATAAAGTAACCAAAGCACTGAATAACATAAGTGTCAGCAACATGCCATTAATAGAAATCCGCAGCAATGATGTGTATGACTCATATGTATACGAATAGGGAAAATTGAATAGCAACCGGCCGGCATTGGCAATGATATTCTTTAAGAATTTTACAGGGTGATTCTTAATATTCTCAATGGCTTTTTTCTTAAAAGCATCATCCTGCTCAACCCCTTTGTATTTATAAATTTCTTCGTAGTCAGCCCGGTGGTTGTCTTGTAAAAGCTTTTCATTAAACATTTTAGTACTATCACTCTTTTCAATCGCGTCATACAATGCAATAGTTGAATTGTGCCATTCTCCATATTCATTTTCGTAAGGAGTGCTCATCCAGTACAAACTCATTCCACCTGATGTTCCCCAATAAAGAGGCTTGCCGGTAAGGTTCCATGTATATAATAAATAGGGAAGATTTACCAGCATTGCAATAGCAGCAATTACTATTGCATTTTTAAATGAAGTTGATTTTCGATTGAAAAGAAATAACACCAGGGTACCTAATGTGAGTGCCATCAATACATTGCTGAATATAATTTTTACCAGAACAAGGTATCCCAGTAATAAACCTGCTCCGTAAATATGCTTTCTACTGTTTTCTTTAAATCCGATAATAATACACAGCCCTATTGCACTCACCAAGAATGCAGTTATCGACTCGGTAAGTATATAGGGAAGTTCTGCATAAGCATTATAATATAGCGCCCAGAATAATGACACCAGAAAAGCAGTACGCCTTGCTGTAAAACGGGTTAATGCTTTAAATAGAAATACAATGGAAAAAAAGTGAAACAATGCATTCATTAGTGGTATTACCAACAGTGGAAGTTTCAGGGCCACAAAAGGCATTAGAAACATGGGGTATCCGGGACCATTCCATAAATTGATATTGGGAGCCGGGTCCGAATAAAAACCCTGTAACAGATGCTGCGCAAAAATATAATACCGCTCTTCGTCACTTTCAAAGGCATTATTGTTTTTTATCAGAATATAAACAACAAAAAACACAAGAAATGGGAGAAATAGAAGGTAAGGATTTGCATAACCCTTATCCCGGATGCGTAGCACCAGTCCTTTTATGCCCTCCGGCTTTTGCCGGGGGGGCCGAAATGATGATCCGGTTGGCTCCGGAGCAGTAACAGAATTGTTCATGCGGTGCTTATCCTTTTTATTCTAAATGTATTGATATACAATACAATAAACCAAATTTTTCTGATCATTTACTGTTGTATTCAGCTATGCTGAACCCTTGCATTTCTTGCTGTCTTAATTAAAAACAGATTAAAAAATGTCAAATGATACTATTTGCAGCCTAAAGAACGCTTCAATCTTGTCAGTATTATCTATCTCATAAAATCCGGGCATGTTTTATTATCCGCTTATGAGGGATTACAGATGAGCGGGTAATTTCATTATCCCGTAAAACGGTTGCGAAATGCCGAATGGCATTTTGTCTGATTTTGTTATTTGCACGGTATTTGGTTAGCCAAATACTTTAAATTGCCAAACATTCAGAAAAAATAAGACTATGGATCTTGGAAAAGAATTCGAAAAATTTGCGATAAAAGGACGGGGCATTTCAAGTAACACACTACACAGTTATACCAACCACATGGTAACGGCGCTTACCCCAAATATTATTGAGGAAAGACCTATGAATGTAGCGGTGATGGACGTTTACAGCAGGCTGATGATGGATAGGATTATTTTCCTTGGCTATCCTATAAGCGATGAAGTAGCTAATATTATTACTGCACAGCTGCTTTTTTTGGATAGCACCGACCGTACAAGGGATATTCAGATGTATATCAACAGTCCCGGTGGAGCAGTTTATTCAGGGTTAGGCGTTTACGATACAATGCAGTACGTAACACCAGATGTGGCCACCATTTGTATCGGGGTTGCTGCCAGTATGGCTGCTGTTTTGATGTGCGCAGGCGCTCAGGGTAAACGTACAGCTTTGCGACATTCAAGAATTATGATGCACCAGCCAAGCGCGGGAGCAGGAGGGCAGGCCAGTGATATCGAAATCACAGTGAGCCAGGTGAGAAAACTCAAACAGGAACTGTATGATGTGATCTCACATCACAGTGGTCAAACCGTTGAGAAAATTGCGGCTGATTTTGATCGCGATTACTGGATGACTTCATCAGAAGCAAAAGAGTATGGACTGGTTGATGAGGTTTTAACCATGAATCCCAAAAAAGGCCTGAAAGCTTAAAATAAAAATTATTAATTGTATTGAGCCAAGAAACAAAATATATGCTGTACAAGAAATATCAGAGACCAACAGTAATGGAAGAAGAAGAAGAGCCGAAATCAAATGAGAATCCGATGGAAAGGCTGATGAGCGGCTTTCAGTTCGACAAAAAATTTATTGAGCAACGAAAGATATTTTTATGGGGCCCGGTTGACGACAGGAGTGCCAAAGACATCACCTCCCGTTTGTTATACCTTGATGCGATAGATCCAGGTAAAGAAATTTCATTTTATATCAATAGTCCCGGTGGCCTTGTAACAAGCGGTATGGTGATTTATGATACGATGCAGATGATTCAATCTCCTGTATCTACAATTTGTATGGGAATGGCAGCATCAATGGGCTCTATCCTTTTGAGCGGTGGTGCAAAAGGCAGAAGGTTTATCTTTCCCCATGGCGAAGTAATGATTCACCAGCCTAGTGGCGGTGGACAGGGAACCTCTGCAGACTTGGAAATTATTGCCGTGCAGATTCAGAAGACAAAAGAGATGGGCGCCAGAATTCTTGCAGACAATTGCGGACAGCCTTTTGAGAAGGTTATGAAGGACTTTGACCGCGATTATTGGATGGGCGCAGAAGAATCTATACGATATGGTATTGTTGACGCAGAATTAGCGAAACTATAAGCCATTCATAAGCAGCTTATTACTTGGCACCATTGCCTGAAGTTGGGAAAAACACGCTCCAAAGCGTTAAAAGACTTCAGTCAATGGTCTTTTTTTTTTAGATTTGCATGTTCAGAAAGTATAATTTATGGCTAAATCAACCCTTCATTGTTCATTTTGTGGGAGAAGCAGAGACGAAGTAAAGATTCTTATCGCCGGGCAGGAAGGGCATATCTGTGAGAATTGCGTAGAGCATGCACGGGAAATTATAGATCAGGAGCTGCATATCAAAACTGATCATAATCCCAACTTCAAACTCTCAGTAAAGAAGCCTGTCGAAATCAAGAAATTTTTAGACGAGTATGTGATTGGTCAGGACGATGCAAAAAAAGTGCTGGCAGTAGCGGTATATAATCATTATAAAAGGCTTCAACAGAAATCTGCTGTTGAATCTGATGTTGAAATTGAAAAGAGCAACATCATCATGGTGGGTGAAACCGGTACAGGAAAAACTCTGCTGGCAAAAACCATCGCAAGGTTATTAAATGTACCATTTGCAATTGTTGATGCCACCGTTTTTACAGAAGCTGGTTATGTTGGAGAAGATGTTGAGAGTATACTGACCCGTTTATTGCAGGTATGCAATTATGACGTGGCGGCAGCAGAAAAAGGCATTGTATACATTGATGAGTTAGATAAAATCGCCCGTAAGGGTGACAATCCTTCCATTACACGTGATGTTAGTGGTGAAGGTGTGCAACAGGGATTATTAAAACTGCTCGAGGGTACAGAAGTATTGGTTCCTCCGCAGGGTGGCAGAAAACATCCGGAGCAAAAACTGATCAAAATAAATACCCAGAATATCCTTTTTGTTTGCGGAGGCGCATTTGATGGTATTGATAAATTGATTGCACGCCGGGTGAATACCAATTCAATTGGCTTCAACGTAAATAAAGAAGAGCAGGAACATATGAAGAAAAACCTTCTTCAGTATGTAAATGCGCAGGATTTGAAAGGATTTGGTCTGATTCCGGAGCTGCTTGGCCGTTTACCGGTGGTAACATTCCTTAATCCACTGGATGCAGTTACATTAAGAGCAATTCTTACAGAACCTAAGAATTCATTGATGCGCCAGTACAAGAAATTATTTGAACTTGAGGGAATCGAATTGCAAATTGATGACGATGTACTTGACTTTATGGTGACCAAGGCCGTTGAATACAAACTCGGCGCTCGCGGATTACGTTCTATTTGTGAGAGCATCCTTACAGACGCCATGTTTGAACTACCATCGGGCAATCAGAAAAAATTCCACCTTACATTGGAATACACACAACACAAATTTGATAAGTCTAGGATGAACCTCCTGAAGGTGGCGTGAGTTTTTACTTTACATATTTACCTTTTTATAACTCCACCCGCGATCATCAAGGGTGGTTTTTTTTAACCGGAATATTTACATTAGCACCATGAAAGAACTCATTGAAAAATTAACCGGTGAAGCAGGTCTTACCGAAAAGCAGGCATTACAGTCTATCTCCATCATAAAAGATTATGCGAAACAAAAGTTTCCCATTTTTTCAGGAGCGATAGAAAAAGTTTTTGAGAAATACAGCCCGAAAGAGGAAGATGATTTTATGGCATAAAAAAAGCCAGGCCGAACCTGGCTCACAAACACCTCATATGGCAACCACCGAATAATTAACTACGGATGACTTCTCTTGCAATAACAATTTTTTGAATTTCTGAAGTACCCTCTCCAATCGTGCATAGCTTGCTATCGCGATAAAACTTTTCTACCGGAAAATCCTTTGTATATCCATATCCCCCAAATACCTGTACAGCATCATTCGACACCTTCACTGCCACCTCACTGGCGTAATATTTCGCCATAGCCGCTTCTTTGGTCATAGGCAGACCTTTCATCTTTCTGTCCGCTGCCTGGTAGGTTAGTAATTCCGCGGCTTCAATTTCTGTTGCCATATCAGCCAGTTTAAAAGATATTCCCTGGAAACTGGAGATGGGCTGATCAAACTGATGCCGCTCTTTGGAATATTGCACTGCAGCTTTGTACGCACCATAAGCAATACCCAGGCTTAGAGCCGCTATCGAAATTCTTCCGCCATCAAGTACTTTTAATGATTGCCTGAAGCCATCCCCCACCTCACCTAATCTGTTTGCATCTGGAATACGGCATTGATCAAAAATCATTTCAGCGGTTTCGCTCGCCCGCATACCTAATTTATTTTCTTTTTTACCCCCTGTAAAACCCGCAGTTCGTCTTTCTACAATGAATGCAGTACTGTTTCCGCTGGTACGGGGCTCCCCCGTTCTTGCTATAACAACTGCCACATCACCACTAATTCCGTGTGTGATCCAGCATTTTGTTCCATTTAGAATCCAGTGATCACCATCTCTTGTCGCCGTTGTTTGCATGTTGCCGGCGTCACTTCCCGTATTGGGTTCCGTAAGACCCCATGCCCCCAGCCATTGGCCTGTTGCAAGTTTTGACAAATAAGTTTTTTTCTGTTCAGCATTGCCAAACTGAAGAATATGACCGGTACATAGTGAATTGTGCGCCGCTAAGCTTAGCCCCACTGATCCACATACCGCGGAGATTTCTTTCAATACTGCGATATACTCAAAATAACTTAACCCTGCACCACCGAACTCCTCTGGTACAAGTATGCCCATCAAACCCAGCTCACCCATTCTGTTAAAAACTTCGCGGGGAAAATGCTGCACTTCATCCCACTCCATTACAAAAGGCTTTATATGTATCCTCGCAAATTCTTTTGCAGTGGCTGCTACTTCTTTCGTGATTTCATTTTGTGAAAAATCCATACTGGTAGATAAGACACACAAGATAACTCAAATATCGCGCAGATACTAACAGTCGTTAGTTTTTTAATACTTAAATACGCGCTATTTTTCAGGTGGCTGCAGATCCAATCTAAAACATCCTAAGCTGAATAAAACTTACCGTCACCATTCAAGGTAAGGTGATAGTTTTGCAGCTACTTCGTTGGTAAACAGGGGGATATTCATTAAATCTTCCATTTTCCTGTATTCTCCATGCTGCTCGCGGTACGCGACAAGTAATTTCGCCAGCCTGTATCCAACATAGGGGTGTTGTTTCAGTTCGTCGAAACTTCCGGTATTTAGCGCAACTTTTTTTATCGACGTGGCATGATCATTCACCAAACGAGGTGCTATTTTGTCGAAAACGTCGGGTTCTATTCCGTAGGTTTCCGCCACCTGATCAATACGGGCAAACCCACCCAGTTTTTCCCGAAATAAGATAATCCGGGTTGCCAGTTTTTCACCAATGCCGGGGAGACTTTCCCAGGCTGCCATATCAGCTGTATTGATATCAATTTTTTGAGAATAAGGTTTAGTTCTCAGTGATGAATCGTACTTCGGCTTACGCTCTGCGCCGCGTTTTACATCGTTTGTATTCACAGCATTATTTATCCGGATAAAGGGAGCAAGTCTTTTGTAATCTGCGGATTTCAATCCATACACTTTTTGCAGGTCCTCATTTTTATGAAATCTTCCACCCTTGGCCAGGTAATTCTGTATTATCTCCACTGTCCGGGGTTTTATTCCCATTGCAGACCATTCGTCGGGCGACGTAGTATTTGGATCGAAAGCCGACATATTAATATTCGAACCTCCAGGTTTACTATGATTGTAACTAACAAACACATTGACCGCAGAATCAGTTTCATTGTTAGCCCGTCGCTGTTCTTCAAGCTTATGAAGAGCGGCAGGAATGAGCGTGATATCGGGCTCAAATTTGTTTTCAGATAATTCTGCGAAGAAAAACGGAATGGCCCATAATAAAACAACGACAACCAGTAAAGCTATGATACCAGCTCTCTCTTTTTTATTGTAATGAAAATACGGGAGGATTTTTTTGTGCCACATGATCTCAATTTTGTCCGAAATTAAAATCCGGACAAAGCGATTCCATGTGAAAATCACCGGTTGAGATACAGATTTTACACGTCAAATTGGAGTCCGTCGTATGCCAGTTCTATTCCCTTCGGTAATTCGAGGCTGACTTCTGCATGACGCCCTAACTGATGACTGATATGGGTAAAGTAAGCCTGTGGTACATTGAGTTCCTCCACAAGTGATATCGCTTCTGATAATGTAAAATGTGAGATATGTTTTTCTTTTCGTAGGGCGTTTAGTACAATCACTTTCGAGCCACGAATTTTATCCTTTTCCTCATCATCAATCCGGTTGGCATCTGTTATATAAGTAAAATCACCCAATCTGAAACCCAGCACCGGCATGTTTAAATGCCACACGTTAATAGGTTGCACGGAAATATCACCTACTGCAAAATCTTTGTCTGTTATTGTATGTAGATTTATTTCAGGTATGCCTGGATACCTTTTGTCTTCAAATGCATAATAAAAGTCTCTCCTTAAAGCTTCTTCTGTAAGATAATTAGCATAGATATCCATAGGTTGTTTGGAGAAGTAATTAAATGCACGGATGTCGTCCAATCCTGCAATATGATCTTTGTGCGGGTGAGTAAACACAACGGCATCAAGATGAGTAACTGCACAACGCAACATCTGGTACCTGAAATCGGGTGTTGTGTCGATGACCAATCTTGTATTGGCAGATTCTACAAGAATACTGCTCCGCAATCTCTTATCTTTTTTGTCAGCAGAAGTACAAACATGGCAGCTGCATGCGATCATTGGGACACCGCTACTGGTACCTGATCCTAAAAAACTGATTTTCAGATTTGAATTTGCCACCTGATGAAAATAAGAAAACCCTCCGAGAACAGCATTTTTTTAAGCAGGTTTTGCCATTACCTCGTGATACATTTTTTTGCTTTCGGCACTGAGATGATCTGGATTGATAGATGTAAGCAATGGTATCAGGTCGATCAATGTATTGATTCTGGATTCTGTTTGCAGAAATTTATTCAGGACTACAACTTTTCTGGATTCTAGGATACAATAACCGCTTTGAAATGTTCCTCTTTCATAACGAATAATATAACCCGACTCCTCGATGACTTTTTCTATTTTATCCAGGGTAGCTGAATTAAAACGAATACTCATATTACTTGTTTAGGCAAATTTACACAATACCTATCCCGCCTGCCGTTTCAATTCGTTAAACTTGTCTACATTACCTTTTGCCAATGTGAATAAAATGTAAATGTGATACAACGAATAGAAAGATCTGACTATTAGTTCACGCCATTGCATAGCAGACACATTAGTACCACACCTAATTTTTCATAACTGATCGATTGGATTTAACTTCATTCAAATTATAACCGCATAAAGCATGCAAAAAGGATTCAGGATATTTTGTGTGGCCCTTGCCATAGTACTTGCGGTTTATTTTACGTGGGCCAATGCAGGACGAAAAACTCCCAATAAGAGTATTGAACTGCATATTGACAGTACATATTCACTTTACACTAATAGAGGCAATGGTAACATAGTAGGGATCAGTCCATTTATGACTCCCATCGATTATGCATCTGAGGAACATTTTTTTGGTAAACTTGATGCATACCTTCAGGCAGCATTGCAAAAAGGTTGGTTGAATGATAAAACAATTGTTCTTTTCCCCGAGTATATTGCGAGCTGGTTATTTATTGAAAATGAAAAGTCCAGTATATATCATGCTGCAACAACAGGAAAAGCGATGGGCACTTTTGTGGCTTCAAATTTTTTCTCCTATCTGCGCAGCTGGTTTACAGCACCAGACGGCATCGACGACAAAATAAAATATAGTGTATTCACCAGCAAAGGTGGCAGGGTGGCCAGGATTTACGTAAATGTATTTAGTACTTTGGCTAAAAAATATAAGGTCACAATTGTTGCCGGCTCTGTTCTTTTACCCAGTCCTGAAGTATCTAAGGATAAAATTTTTGTCAATAAAGGCCCGCTTTATAACGTGACTGCTATATTTAATCCGGATGGGTCGCTGCAACCCCGGCTGGTGAAAAAATCTTCACCCGTTGCTGAGGAACTTCCATTTATTGCAAAAAGCCCGCTTCAGGATATTCCTGTTTTTGATCTGCCAGCCGGTAAAACTGCGATTATGATTTGTGCAGATGCATGGTATCCTGAAACTTATTCAGCTGTAAATAAATTTACTCCGCGATTAATTCTTGTTCCATGCTATACTCCTGAAGAAAATTCAATGCAAAAGTTGTGGCAGGGTTACAGCGGATCTTCAAGACCCGCAGACGTCGACAGTTCAGATATTGGTAAGATTACACTCAAACAAGCGTGGAATAAATATTCATTGCCAGGACGGCTATCAACAACTTCTGCCACGACTGGTATGGCAGCCAGCCTCAGAGGAAAAATGTGGGATATGGGAAATGATGGTGAATTTATTGCTGTGCATCAGGATTCGACCTCGAATGGGCATTCGGTAAATGGTGCCAGTCTTGTTTGTTTGTGGCTCAACTAAGATCATGTAAATGGCACTTAAATACACAACCACTAATACTGCTTCAGACCTTAGAAGTATACTTACTCTTCAGAAAAAAAATCTACCGCAAGCACTTTCACGCGAAGAGATTATAGAACAGGGCTTTGTCACTGTGGATCACAGCTATCAGCAACTGGACTCACTTAATAGCCATGAGAAACATGTTATCTGCAAAGATGGCGACGATGTTGTTGCCTATTTGTTAGCCATGACTATTGCATCCAGAAATGATATACCTGTTTTAATTCCGATGTTTGAAAAGTTCAATGAATTACAATTGGATGGCAGGCCTTTGTATTCTTATAAATATATTGTTGTGGGCCAGGTTTGCGTGGATAAAGTATATCGCGGAAAAGGAATACTTGATCATTGTTATGCTTTTTATAAAAAAACATTCCAGGGCAAATATGATATTGCCATAACGGAAATAGCTAACCGAAATACCCGCTCTTTAAGGGCACATTTTAGAATTGGATTCAAAGAGTTGAACAGGTTCTTCGGACCCGACGGAGAAGAATGGGTTATTGTTTATTGGAAATTCTATTAGTGAGCAGTGAGCAGAAGGCAGTAAGCAGTAAGCAGTAAGCAGTAAGCAGTAAGCAGTGAGCAGTAAGCAGTGAGCAGCCAATACAGGTTTTAGGTTTTAGGCAACAGCCGTCTGTTACTTCGCACTTTGCACTTCATATTCGCACTTGTCTCAAATTCACCAATTGACACATTCACACATTCACTTCACGGGGAGGCTGTTCATTGACGATTCACGATTGACGATTCACGCCCGAAACGGCTGTTACTTCTCACTTTGCACTTCATACTTTGCACTTTTACTTACTGCTCATCCGCACAATCGGTACAATCATTTCTTCAAGCGAAATGCCGCCATGCTGAAAAGTGTTGCGATAATAATTGGCGTAATAATTATAGTTATTCGGGTAACAAAGGAAACCATCTTCTTTAGCAAATATGAAAGAAGAATTGACGGTGGGTACCGGTAACCCTGCTAGTTTTGGGTCTTTAAATGCCAATACATCCCTGGGGTCAAAATTTAAATTACGGCCATGTTTGTAGCGCAGATTAGATGTAGTTTGTTTATCACCCACAACTTTATATGGCGTCTTTACTCTTACGCTTCCATGGTCGGTTGCTAAAATGAGATTAATTTTTTTATCAGCAATTTTTTTCAGCGCCTGATGCAGTGGAGAATGAACAAACCAGCTTGCTGTAAGGCTGCGGTAGCTGATCTCATCACTGGCTAATTCTTTTAATACCTCCATCTCTGTTCGCGCATGACTCAACATATCTACAAAATTATAAACGATAATGCTCAGATCATGGTTCAGCATATTATGTGCCTGCTCTACTAATTTATGCGCATCCTGGTTGTTGACAATCTTGTTATACGAGAATCGGATATCCTCTCTTTTTAATCTTTTCAATTGTGCCCTGAAAAAATCTTCTTCAAATAAATTTTTGCCGCCTTCTTCTTCATCGTTCTTCCACTGAACAGGAAAATTTTTCTCAATATCCATTGGCATCATTCCTGCAAACATTGCATTTCGACAATACTGGGTTGCTGTAGGCAGAATACTGTAAAATGTAGATTCTTCGTGTATCCTGAAACTTTCTGCAAAAACAGATTGAATAGCTTTCCATTGATCGTACCTTAAGTTATCTACAACAAGCCATATTGTTGGAATACCTTTTTCAATATGCGGCAGCACTTTAAACTTAAAAATATTATGGCTCATAATAGGACCATCCGGTGATTTCGGATCCACCCATGATGCATAATGCTTTGAAACAAATTTATAAAACTCTGTATTCGCTTCATTTTTCTGAGATTGATGTACCTCCTGCATTTCGGGGCTATCACTTTTTTCCATTTCCAGTTCCCAATAAGTGAGCTTTCGATAAATATCCATCCATTCATTATAATTTGGATTGCTGTTAAGCGCCATGAACAGATTACGGAATTGCTGCTGATAAGCAGTAGTTGTGCGTTCGGCAACCAACCTTTTATTATCGATAATTTTCTTCAGCGTTAATAAAACCTGGTTAGGATTTACCGGCTTAATGAGGTAATCACTTATTTGCGAACCGATGGCATCATCCATGAGATTTTCAGTTTCATTTTTTGTGATCATCACCACCGGAAGTTGTTGTTGTATTTCTTTGATCTTTGCAAGCGTTTCCAATCCCGTAATGCCAGGCATGGTTTCATCCAGCAATACAACATCTACCACGTTATCTTTAACGTAGTCAACGGCATCAAATCCATTGGTTAAAGTCGTGACCTCATAGCCCTTATTTTCAAGGAATAATTTCTGTGACTGCAGGCTTTCTATTTCGTCGTCGACCCAAAGGATTTTAGCAAGTGACATGGTTGTTGAGGAGTTTTGTGTTTTAATAACAGGAACTGGATCGTAATATTGCTTTATTACCGCTCAATTCGAAACAAAGCCGGGAACACTACGCTTTAAAGTTAGTTCCACTTCATACCTTTACCGGTCTGAATCCGAAATTTAACAATTCCTGTGCAGCATGCAGTTCAGAAAAATAATTAATGATCCTGTTTACGGATTTATTACGATTGATGATCAGCTGATATACAACATTATATCACATCCCTGGTATCAGCGCTTAAGAAGGATAAAGCAAATGGCGCTTTCGCATCTCGTTTACCCTGGTGCGGTTCATACCCGTTTACATCACTCCTTAGGCGCTTATCACCTGATGTACCTCGCTATCTACGAATTAAAAAGCAAAGGCGTGCCCATTACTGCCGACGAAGAACGGGGGGCAAAAATTGCCATCCTTTTACATGATGTTGGTCATGGTCCATTTTCTCACGCTCTTGAAAGCGTTTTAATAGAACATATGGATCATGAAGAGTTGTCTGTGATGATCATGGATAAACTCAACCAGGAATTTAATGGCGCATTAGAAACGGCTATTCAAATTTTCAATGGCACTTATCCAAAAAAATTCCTTCATCAGCTGGTAAGTGGGCAACTGGATGTTGACAGAATGGACTATCTCACACGTGATAGTTTTTTCACAGGTGTAAGTGAAGGGGTAATTGGCTACGACAGGATACTGAAAATGCTCACTGTACATGAGGGCGAACTGATGGTTGAAGAAAAAGGAATATACTCCATTGAGGAGTTCCTTGTTTCCAGGCGACTGATGTACTGGCAGGTCTATCTCCATAAAACAGTTTTATGTTCTGAAATGATGCTGGTAAAGGTATTTGAAAGAGCCAGGTGGCTGGCGCAAAGGGGCGACCCCACGGTTATCTTGGGAGATACTATCAGCCGGTTTCTTTTCAATTTACTCGTGGGCCCCGTTAAAGAAAACCTGGACCTATTTTGCCAGTTGGATGATACAGATGTTACAGCCGCTGTAAAAAACTGGAGCCGCCACCCCGATCCCATTTTATCGATGCTTTGCCAGGCGGTACTGAACCGCAATCTTTTCAAACTCCGTTTGCAGGCCGATCCCATTGACCCCCTGGTTGTTGCCGACAAAAAAAGCGCAATCAAAAGGGAGTTGGAAATACCCAGCGAAGACCTCGATTTTCTCGTTTTTACGGGAGAAGCCGAAAACAGTCTCTATAGTTTTAACGATGAAAGGATCAATATTTTGTTTAAAGATGGCACCATCAAGGACATTTCACTGGTTGACAATGCCCTGATTCATCAAAACCTTACTTTGCCCGTGAAAAAATTTTACATTTGTTATTATAAGCCGGAATAATTCTTGTGGAAGTCAGCCATTCCTGTACAAAGCCTGGCGGAAAATATTGAAGATGTCCGGATGTAAGGGAAATTGTAACTCTTTATATTAATGTTCATCTATGCAATTCAGCGCCTCACAAATCGCTTCGCTTATCGACGGGAAAATTGAAGGAGATCCAGACAGGTCAGTAGGTTCTTTTGCAAAAATTGAAGAGGCTGCTAATGGTCAGTTGGCATTTCTCGCCAATCCCAAATACGAAGAATTCCTCTATTCCACCAGTGCAAGCATCATCATTATCAATGAGAATCAGGAAATCAAATCAGCGATTTCTGCCACATTGATCAAAGTTCCGGATGCGTACAGTGCCTTTGCCCGGTTGCTGCGTAAATACCAGGAGATGATGACCCAGCAGCTGTCTGGTATTCAACAGCCAAGTTTTATTTCTCCCACTGCCCAGATCGGTGAGGGTGTTTATATCGGTGCATTTGCGTACATCGGGGATGGGGTGATTATTGGCAACAATGCTAAAGTTTTTCCTCATTGTTATATTGGTAACCAGGTTAAAATAGGAGAAGACACTATAGTCCATCCAGGTGTCAAAATTTATCACGATTGTGTGGTGGGAAGAAAAGTTATTATTCATGCCGGTACTGTTATCGGGAGTGATGGATTTGGATTTGCTCCACAGACCGATGGCACATATCAAAAGATTCCTCAGATAGGAAATGTGTGGATTGAAGATTTTGTTGAAATTGGTGCGAACGCCACTATCGATCGCGCTACCATGGGAAGTACAATAATCAGGAAAGGTGCTAAACTGGATAACCTCATACAGATTGCCCACAATGTTGAAGTGGGTCAGCATACGGTTATTGCTGCACAGGCAGGAGTTAGTGGAAGCACGAAAATTGGCAACAATGTAATGATTGGCGGCCAGGCAGGAATTGTGGGACACATAACAATAGCTGACGGGGCTAAAATAAATGCACAAAGCGGAGTGAGTAAATCAATTAAATTTCCAAATTCAGCAGTCACCGGCAGTCCGGCATACGACTACGGTGCAGCCCTCCGCGCGCAGGTTGCGGGACGAAACCTGCCTGAGCTGGAGAAAAAAATTAAGGAACTCGAAAAACTCATCCTTCGCCTCATGGCCGAAAAAGTTTCTTAAAGGTTAAGGTGTTACTGATTACTTTTTACCTCACCGAGATAACTGGGTATTCAATTTGCGATGGTTAGCTGAAGAAATCAGGCCGCAATTTTAACTTAATATGTATCATCGGCTCCTTCTTTTCAGGGCCCATTTCTGCCTTTTCACTGCTTACTCCTTACTGCTTACTGCTCACTTCTTACTATATTTACGCCTCAATTGAGGGTCAATGGATGAAAAATTTAATATAGATCAGCAACATACAATTAAGTCGGCAATCAGTATTTCAGGAACGGGTCTACATACGGGCATTAATGTAGATATGACTTTAAAGCCTGCTAACCCCGGATTTGGTATTCAGTTCAAACGAATAGATCTTCCCGGTCAACCGTTGGTGAAAGCCGATTGCGATCTGGTAACCGACACTTCCCGGGGAACGACCCTTGAAGATAATGGAGCAAAAATCAGTACAGTGGAACATGTATTGGCGGCGCTGGTGGGTATGGGAGTAGATAATTGTTTGATTGAAATCAATGGTCCTGAAACCCCGATAATGGATGGCAGTTCCGAACCTTTTGTAGAAATTATCGAAGAAGCTGGCGTTGTGGAACAGGAAGCTGCAAAAAACTGGTACACGATCGATACCAATATTACTTACTATAATGAAGAAAAAAGGGTGGAATTGGTGGCCATGCCGGCTATGGAATATAAGGTAACCACCTTAATTGACTTCAATAGTCCGGTATTGGGTACACAACATGCAGGTTTGAAATCAATTACCGAATTCAGAACCGAAATCGCTCCCTGCAGAACCTTTTGTTTTTTACACGAGTTGGAAATGCTGCTGGAACATAACCTGATCAAGGGCGGAGATATCAATAATGCAATTGTTGTTGTGGATAAGCCCGTTACTGAAGAAGAGAAAGTGAGGTTGGCAAAAGCATTTAAGAAAGATAAAATTGAAGTAAAGAGTGAGGGCTACCTGAATAATCTGGAATTGCGTTTTCCGAATGAGCCGGCAAGGCATAAGTTGCTGGATGTTGTTGGGGATCTCGCACTTATCGGTTATCCAATTAAAGCCCATATCATAGCTAACCGTCCAGGCCATTTTTCAAATGTGGAGTTTGCAAAAAAAATCAAACAATACATAAAGAAAAATAAACATGTAAAAGACATACCGGTTTATGATCCCAACCAGCAGCCGGTATTTAACACTCAGCAAATTGAAAAAAGATTACCGCACCGATATCCTTTTTTGCTGGTTGACAAAGTGATTGAATTAACAGATACCTGTATTGTGGGTATCAAAAATGTTACTTTCAATGAACCCTTTTTTCCCGGGCATTTCCCTAATAATCCCGTAATGCCTGGTGTATTGCAGATCGAAGCTTTGGCTCAAACAGGCGGTATACTCGCTATTAATACACTACCGCCGGGTGATTATGATACTTACTTTGTGAAAATTGATAATTGTAAATTTAAGTTGAAGGTTGTGCCCGGTGATACTATGATTCTGAAGATGGAGCTCATGGGGCCCATCAGAAGAGGTTTATGCGAAATGCATGGAACCGTTTATGTTGGGAATAAAATTGCCACCGAAGCTATTTTGATGGCACAACTCGTAAAAAGAGGTTGATCCACTATTCACGGAATCAATTATTTTTGCGCGTCAGGCTCGGAGTGAGCCTTTATTTGTATCCATTCGTCAGTGCCTGCCAAACAACAGAATCTGATATCAAGTCATTAAGAATTACATGATTCACCCGCACACTTATATTCATCCTAACGCCAAGCTGGCTACAAATGTAAAAATTGACCCTTTTACGGTAATACATCATAATGTTGAAATCGGAGAAGGTACATGGATTGGCAGCAACGTCACTATAATGGAAGGGGCTCGCATTGGCAAAAACTGCAGGATATTTCCAGGGGCAGTTATTGCTGCAGCGCCGCAGGATTTGAAGTTTGAAGGGGAAGAAACTATAGTAGAAATCGGCGATAACACTACCATACGCGAATTTGTAACTATACACCGCGGCACACGCGACAGGTGGAAAACCGTTGTCGGAAACAATTGTCTGATTATGGCCTACAGTCATATAGCCCATGATTGTGTAATTGGAAATAACTGTGTAATGAGCAACAACTCGCAGATTGCCGGGCACGTGATCATGGGAGACTATGCAATACTCGCAGGAATGTGCGCAGTACACCAGTTTGTAAAAATCGGACAGCATGCTTTTATTGCTGGTGGATCGCTGGTTGGAAAAGATATTCCTCCGTATATCAAGGCAGGAAGGTCTCCATTGAGTTATGCAGGAGTAAATTCAATAGGCTTGAAAAGAAAAGGATTTACCGTTGAGAAAATCAATCATATCCTCGATATCTACAGGTATATCTACAACAAAGGCATGAATACCACCCAGGCGGTACAGTACATTGAAGAAGAGTTTGCGGCAACAGATGAGAGAGACGAAATTGTAACTTTCGTGCGGGAAAGCGGCCGTGGTATCATCAAACGCTACTCGAAAAATAGTTTTGATGAAGATCTCAATGACTGATACCGGTAAACGGTTTAACCGCGATTGGATTTTCAGGCATTTTACAAAAGATTTTTTTACAGGACAGACTTACGCAATTACCGGCCATAATGGCTCCGGTAAATCGACTCTTTTACAGGTAATTGCAGGCGCTATTACTTTGAGCGAAGGCAAAATGGATTTTTTTGAAGCAGACAAAAAAATTGATGTCGAATCTCAGTTTATACAGGTTGCAATTTGCGCTCCATATCTTGAACTGATTGAAGAGATGAGCGCGCAGGAATTTCTGAATTTTCACAGGCAGTTTAAACCCATGAAAGAAGAAGGCACCAATGAACTCCTGGCTGAAGTAGAACTTGCCCATGCCGCAAAAAAACAGATCAGGTACTTCAGCAGCGGCATGAAGCAAAGGCTTAAACTCGCGCAAGCCATTTTCTCACAATCTCCAGTGTTATTGCTCGACGAACCCTGCACCAATCTGGATAAGAATGGGATTGCGCTGTATCACCGTCTCATTGAAAAATATTGCGGATCCAAACTGATAATAGTAAGCAGCAATGATGAGGTGGAATATAGTTTTTGTAAAGAAATTATCAGTATTCAGGAGTTTAAGAAGTGAGAAGTAAGCAGTGAACAGCCTACAAATTCCTTAATCACCTGATCTCAGTTTCCCGTTGACACATTTATATTCACTCCATCACGTGCATTGACGATTCACGTTTGACGATTCACGAAGGCTACGGCTGTTCATTCCCCCATTAACACATTCACTCATTTTCTCTCTTGGGAGCTGTTCACTTCGTCCTTCTCACTTCTCACCTGTCTCTCGCCTGAGGCGAGATCATAATTGTCTCATTCACACATTCACCCATTCACCTTTCAAGGCATTCACGTTTCACGATTCACGCCGACATCGGCTGTTCACTTCACATTTCGCACTTCGCACTTTTTTTTCTCCTCCACTCCCGTTAATTTTGCACCAAATTTTGAACCATGCAGAGAGATACCGCGATATTTGACCTGATAGCAAAAGAACTGGTGAGACAACGTTCGGGTATCGAACTGATCGCCTCAGAAAATTTTACCTCTCAACAGGTTATGGAAGCGATGGGAACCTGTCCAACGAATAAATATGCGGAAGGATACCCTGGTAAAAGATATTATGGTGGCTGTGAAGTTGTGGATGAAATTGAAATTCTCGCAATCGACAGATTAAAACAGGTGTTTAAAGCCAGCTGGGCCAACGTTCAACCACATAGTGGTGCGCAGGCAAACACTGCGGTATTCATGGCCTGCCTGAAACCAGGGGATAAAATTCTTGGACTGGACCTTAGTATGGGAGGCCACCTTACCCATGGTAGCCCGGCTAATTTCAGCGGAAAAAATTATCATGCTTTGTTCTATGGTGTAAAAAAAGATAGCGGCCTCGTGGATTACGAACAGCTTGAATCTATCGCAAGGGCCGAAAAACCGAAAATGATTATTTGTGGGGCATCTGCATATAGTCGTGAATGGGACTATCAGCGCATCCGGGCAGTTGCCGATGAGGTGGGAGCCTTAGTACTGGCAGATATAGCGCACCCGGCAGGATTGATCGCCAAAGGATTTTTAAATGATCCGTTTGATCATTGTCATATTGTTACTTCAACAACGCATAAAACGCTTCGTGGTCCACGCGGAGGGGTGATCATGCTTCGTCATGATTTCGAAAATCCTTATGGGATTAAAGATCCTAAAGGGAACTTAAGGAATATGAGTGCATTACTGGACCTTGCTGTATTCCCTGGCATGCAGGGTGGGCCGTTGATGCATGTAATAGCAGCAAAAGCGATTGCCTTTGGTGAAATCCTTACCGATGAGTTTGGAACTTACCAAAAACAGGTACAGTTGAATGCACAGGCCATGGCAAAGGCATTCGTATCAAGAGGTTATCATTTAATCAGTGGTGGTACGGATAATCACCTGATGCTGATCGATTTGAGAAATAAGAACGTAACCGGCAAGAAAGCCCAGGAAACGCTTGATAAGGCACATATTACGCTTAATAAAAATGCGGTCCCATTTGACGATAAAAGTCCATTTGTTACCTCTGGAATAAGGGTTGGAGTGCCTGCGGTAACTACCAGGGGAATGAAGGAAGTACATATGGAAACAGTGGTAAATTATATCGACAGAATTTTAATGAGCCCCGACAGTGAGACTGAAATTTCCCAGGTAAGGTCTGAGGTCCACAGTTTCATGAATGAATTTCCACTATATCCCGGTTTAGTATGACATCCTGTTCGGGCATAATTATACTGTGTTATTGAAAAAAATCATATAAATTTCATTATGATACAACGCATTCAATCCTTATGGTTACTTCTCGCCGGTGCAGCTGGTTTGCTTATCTACAAAATGCCGCTGTGGAAAGGAATAATGCAGGACGGAACTACTAAAATTTTCCTGGGATCAGAAAAATTATTGTTGTTCATTATCATCATTGCGACTTCCGCGTTGGCTTTAGCCACCATATTTTTGTTTAAAAACAGGAAATTACAAAAATCGCTTTGCCTGTTGGGTTTGCTCTTCTCTATTATCATTGTAATCCTTGAATTTGTGCATGTGGAAGATCTTAAGGTAACCACTGATTTTAAAGAGAATATGTGGCAAATCGGTGCCGTTTTACCTGTATTGATGATCATCCTTTTTATTCTTGCTTACGGAGGCATTCGTAAGGACGAAAAACTTGTTAAAAGCCTCGAGAGACTGAGATAATTTGATTTTAGATTTTGATTTCCGCTAAAAAAGAGTAATTTTATTGCCCGTTAAGTGGTACCGAAAATATATTCCAATATATCCTCTTTCATTTTCATGTACACTTATCACCCTCTATTCAGCACAAGACCTTATTCCTATTTCCAGGAATCTTAAAGAATTACCGCCAGTACTCATCATTTAAAAGGTATTCGTTGTGCATATGCATAAGAGCAAAGTAAAACTATTGTTGATACTCATCTCATTTATGGGATTTGTACAAAACCTATCTGCTCAGGCAGCAGGTGACTATCGTTCAGTTGCTTCAGGTAATTGGAACGAACTAGTGACATGGCAGATATATACAGCTTCTGGATGGCGAGCGCCAACAGCATTGGAAGGAGTTCCTAAAACAACTTCCGGCGTCATTAATATCTCCGCCAGTACCAAAGTAGATGTAACAGATACTGTTATTGCAGATCAGATTTGGATTTTGAGCGGAGGTGAATTAAACATCTCGCCAACAGCAAATTTTACCCTGAATTATTGGGGCGCCACCGACCTGATAGTATATGGTACCATTGAGATTGCGGGAAATTTTACAATGAATAAATCAAGGGTAATTTTCCAATCAGGCAGTATATTCCGTTGCAATATCCCTAAATGGACATTTACATCTGCAATGGTATGGCATTCCAATGCTCTTTTTGAGTGTGCCAGTGGTTCTACAACAGATCTTATTTTTCCGGTTTCAATTACGCTTTGCAAAATAGCCGTTAAGAATAATACGAAGCTTAATATTGCTTCATTAAAAGAGCCCATCACCTTACAAATTCCAAATGGCATTGGATCAGATCTTTTTATTGAAAGCGGTTCAACACT
>JANPJC010000106.1:0-17922 GCA_031425315.1 Chitinophagales bacterium | reverse complement strand
ATTCTAAATGTATTATTACCGATTCTTCATTCCCGCTTTTTCCGTCTCGCCTGGGGCGAGACCGGCTACTACTTTTGAATAGCAGCGATCCTGAATCTCATAATACATAGCCGTCTCGCCTCAGGCGAGAGGAAAGAACGGAAAGAAACGGGAAAGATTAAAAACATTGAAAAGTTCACTCAAATGCTTTGTTAATCTGGTAATATGTTAATGAACTTGAATACAGCTTCTGGTTGATTTTGAATCTTCAGGAAAACAAACCAATGGCCAGTATTCGCTTTGCGGTCTAAATGGATATTCCTATTGACTTATTTAAAGATCTTCGGTTAAGATATCTCGAATAATCTTTATATTTTATTCAACAAGATGAACCGCCTTTCGTTATTTATCGCTAACAAACTACATTTGCATCCGTAATGCCTACAGTATTAATAACAGGAGGAACAGGATTAATTGGAACCGCTTTAAGTCAGCACCTGCTGAATGAGGGGTATAATGTTATTATTTTGTCCCGAAATCCACAGGAAACGGCCTCCAGGCATGATGTAGATGCACAGCGTAAATTCTTTCGCTATAGCGGCAACATATTCTATTCAAGGTGGAATATCCGGGAAATGACTATTGATGCAGCCGCTTTTAAAGAGGCCGATTTTATTGTACACCTTGCAGGTGCCGGTGTGGCAGATAAACGGTGGACAGATGCGCGTAAAAAAGAAATTCTGGAAAGCCGCACCCGGAGCAGTGAATTGTTACTGAAATATCTTAAAAATGAGGAGAATAAAGTAAAAGCCGTAATCAGTGCCTCCGCAATCGGTTGGTACGGGCCGGATAATGGTAAGGTTTTTACTGAAGATGATCCCCCAGCCAACGACTTTCTTGGACAAACCTGTCTGGCTTGGGAAAGCAGTATCGATCCGGTTATGGCACTGGGTAAAAGATTGGTGAAATTGAGGACCGGAATCGTTTTAAGTAACGATGGCGGGGCGTTGGCCGAGTTTAAGAAACCTATCCGTTTGGGCGTTGCTGCAGTTTTGGGTGATGGAAAACAAATGACCAGCTGGGTACATATTGATGATGTTTGTCGGGGCTTTATTCATGCTATTGAAAATCAGCAGATGCATGGTTCTTACAATCTTACTGCCCCGCATCCCGTAACAAATGAAAAACTCACAATGGAGCTTGCTGCTGACATGAAGGGTAAAATGTTCATTCGCTCAAGGGTACCAGCTGGTATACTCAAACTTATTTTAGGTGAAATGAGTGTTGAAATATTAAAGAGCGCCACAGTAAGTTCGGCGAAGCTGCAGAAAGAAGGATTTACTTTCCTTTTCCAGGATATCGATAAGGCCCTGGCAGACCTGACTGGTGTCCGCAGACCTGTTAGTTTTGATGGTATACATTTGTAAAGTTACCTACCACTGCTTTGTTATTGCTGAATCGCAAACGCGCTAACCGGATCAGATTAATATCGTCCTGTCTCACTTTTCTGTACATAGGGTGCATGGTTCCTCCTTTCAGTCCGGGTGCAATTGAGGAGTCATATTGAAATTCCGGATCTACCAGCGTTCCGCGGGGATACATGATTCCAGGCCTTCCGCGACCGCGGAAATCCATGTCGCGGGGATGGTCTAAACCCAGGCCATGTCCAAATTCATGTGCTGCGGTGGTGGAACCTTTGTACAGATTTTCTAGCAAAAAATAACCTGTATTACTGCCCAATCCATCTACAAATGAAATATTACCGGCAGCAGTAGGTTCTATCCGGTAGAAATTAAGCTGTGGGTTTAGATTTTGAATGACAGTATTTGCATCCAGTTCGGGATCATAAACATAATGAATAGCAAATATTACGGCAAAGGGTACCCGATTAAAAATCACAATGCCTTTGGGTTCGTTCCACATTTCTTCGATCTCACCGGCAATCTCTTTTGTAAGCGCTGTTGAGGCTGCATTTCCATAAGTAATAATTGTACCCCGGAGAAGCATTACTTTTTTGTCAGCCAGCAATTCAGCCTCAACCATCAGTTTTTGCTTTGGGTTTGATGATTGGTTTTGCAGGCGGGGGTATTACGAGTTTAGAACTTAAACCCGGCAATTTCTTACGCAGTTCTGCTTCCTTGTATAGTGAAGTATCAATAAAATACCAGTTCTTTCCGCCGTCGCGCGAAATGGCTACCAGCGTTGAACTAAATTCCACGTCAGCAATTATTGAAGTGAGGGAAGTCGTTTGAGGTAAAGTCGTTTGCAGTTCCTTCTCATACTTTACCACCTCAGCGGGATTACCATATATAATTTTTGTAATCGAGCCGCCCATCATTTTAAACATCTTCATCGCTGAATCTGCCATCACATTCATCTTGTCTTCACCACCAGCCAATGTCACCATTTCCGGATGCATATATTTTTTGAAAGTCACCATATCATTTTTCATTAATGCCTTGCCCATTTCCATTGCCTGTGTTTTGATTACGGTAGCAATTGGTTGTGCGGAGGCATTGAAATGAAGTGAAACAGCCATAACGAATATGAAAAATGCATTCTTCATTTTCATAGATCTCTTTTTTTATTGATGTAATAAACTATTCCCCAAATGACCGCTGTGAAAATGAGGGTATAAAATATATGCGGGGTTACGGCTTCAAGTGACAGCTTATAATTCTTTTCATCGAACTTACCGAGAAATGCCGGCACCGGTATTAAGCGGTCAGATACTTCCAGCGGAAAATAATAACCTAAATTACTTCCCTTAAATTTTAAAATGTTGACAGCAGTATTTTCAACAATCAAAAAGTAAAAAATGAAGATACCAAGGGCAATAAACGCTTTTCTAACCAAAAATCCTATCAGGAAAGCAATCGATAATTGCGAAAATGTTTGCAGGGCAAATAAACCAACATAATAACTTTTCGACCAAATCTCTTTGCCTTCTCCCTTGCTGCTGTTGAATCCTATAGCAACCGCAACAATAAAATAAATGACTGTTACCAGTATCGTTGTCACCAGCACATCAAAAAACTTGCTTAGCAAAAACTGATCCCTGCTCCAGCCATCTATAATATTTTGTCTATGGGTTTTAAACGTGTATTCATTTGTGATCATCATAATCACCACAATAGCAGGAATAAAAACAAAAAATGAGCTGAAGTATCCAGCGGTATGAAACGTTTCCGGAAATTCAAAAGGGTTGCCCAGCAGCATTTTTGCGATTTCACCCGTACTGTCTTTCTTTTTGGTGATATCCAGATAAGCATTATAAAAGATGTAGTTGATTCCGGGATATGACAATGCGGTAATTCCCAGAACCCACCAGAATGCGCGGTAATTTTTTATCTTGAGCCATTCTGTTTTGATAAGATTCAGCATGTATTGAAGGTTGATGGATTGATTAAAGTGAAATTTTAGTTCGCCTGTTCGTTTGCGTTACTGGTCAATTCAAAGAAACGGGCCTCCAGTTTTTTTCTTTTCAGTAAAAGATGATGAAGTACGATCCCGTTTGAAAAACAAAAGTTGTTGATCTCTGCGAGATTTGAAATTCCCTTTTCAAATCCTGCGTACACATAGCTGCCTTCGGTTTTTAGATGTTTTACCCCCGGATAATTTTGTAAAACCGATTCAAGCTGAGAGAGATTGGAGGCACTTAACTCCACCAGGTCCTCCACTGTCAATACTTCTTCCACCATACCATTGGTGATCAATTTGCCTTTATTTAAAATGGCCACATGGGTACAAACTTTCTCTACTTCATCCAGCAGGTGACTCGCCATGATAATGGTATGGCCTTTATCTTTTAAAATCTTTATTAATTGCCTGATCTCAGCGATACCTACAGGATCCAAACCATTGGTAGGTTCGTCGAGTACCAACACTTTTGGATCACCCAATAATGCCGCAGCAATAGCAAGCCTTTGTTTCATCCCAAGGCTGAACGTACTGAATTTGCTTTTGCGTCGCTCAAAGAGATTTACCTGTTTCAAAACCTTATCAATAGCCGCGTTATCCCCTCTGCCACTAATCTGGTGCGTAATTTTTAAATTGTTCACCGCCGACATGTAATGATAGAAGTTCGGCGTTTCCAGCAGCGATCCGATATCTTTCCTGATTTCCGGAGAACTTCCTCTCCCAAACCAATTATAACTTCCTCCATCGGCTTTCAATACATCCAGAATAATACTGAGGAGGGTTGTTTTACCACTTCCATTAGGCCCCAATATACCAAATACAGATCCTTCCGGTACAGCAAAACTTACCTGCTTTAATGCCTGAATTTTTCCATACGATTTCGCAATAGAATCTAATGCTAATATTTCCACTGTTGATGATTTTGGTTTTACTCTTGTTGATCAGATTGTTGTACTATTAAAAACATACCTCAGTTACCTTAATTAAATTTAGAAAGCTTGCGTCTCTCAATTATTTTTTAGCCGTTCAGTTTGCAGGTCATTTGCCCAAAGATGTAAATAAAATGAATTTTATTTATTTACCCGAACATATTCGCTGAACGGCATCTTACCCACGGAGGGGGCAATAGTATCTTCTTCCATTACTGCAATAAAAAATGCCATCTTATCGTAAGTGTTACGGGTAGTCCACTTCATTAATGGCAACAGGGAACGAATCAGCCACAAAGGGCCTTCCTGACTTTTTTGTCAGGGGCAATTTCTTTTTGTATAATGACATTGATTTCGTGCCGGCTGTGTATCTCGGGTCCCCCTGCTTCTATAACAGTATTGAAATCATTAATCGCATCTACAACGATTGTTGCGACATCGCCTTCATATATTGGGTTGGTTGTTTTATCTCCGTAACCTAATGTTACAAGCTGGCCTTTTTTCGCAAATGGGAAAAGATCTTTAAATGCACTAAAAACAGCAGGCGGTTTGATGATTGAATAATTTAATGACGATGCTATAAGCAAATTTGAAAATTCATGATGTACCCTGAAATATTCCAGATCATTAAATTTTTCTGCGTGATAGGCTGATATATAAATGAACTTTCCCACACGGGCATTCACTGCATCTTTTAATATAGCCTCATTAATATTAAAATCAATTTCCCTGAAGCTTTCTTTGGAACGATCAAATGGTGAAACGCTTTTGCCCAATGCTGAAATTATAATATCATATCCTTTGCATAATCCAATTATGTTATTGAAATCAGCTAGATTTACTACAATCACCCCGTTTGCAACTCCAGTCAGCAGATGTGTTTTCGCTGCAGTTCTTACCACCGCGGTAGTGTTGTAGCCTCTTGATTGCAGTTCTTTCGCTATCTGAAAACCAACATTTCCAGTAGCACCAAATAGTAAAACATTTTTCATCAATACCGTATTAGATGTTGGTTATTGGGCTGCACTTTTTATAACAAAGAATCCGGCGACACTTGCAGTTAAAGAAGCGGCAAGAATACCCAGCCGGGCCTCGACCATATACAGTTCATTATCAAATGCCAGTCCGGCTACAAATAAACTCATCGTGAAACCTATGCCGGCCAGTAGTCCTGCTCCCATCAGATGTCGATAGTTCATTCCTTCAGGCAATGCTGCCCATTTCATTTTAATCATAAAAGCGGCAACCCCTGTAACGCCAATAAATTTCCCAAAAAGCAAACCAAAGAAAATTCCCATTGTAACGGGGCTGGTTACCTGCTTAATAATGTCTCCTGATATCTCAACACCGGCATTACTTAATGCAAAGATGGGCATTATTACAAACGCCACTAATGGATGCATGCCGTGTTCGAGTCGTTGTAATGGTGTAAGCGCATTTTTCGAAAGGTCCCGTATCTCTTCAAGGATGTGCAGTTGGTCGTTTGTGACTGTTGGCTTGTTATTTGGATCGGTCTGTTTAAAGTGCTCTGTCAATGATTCCAGCCTTGTTATATACGCAGCTTCAGAAATTTTTACACTCGCCGGGATAGTAAAAGCTGCCAATACTGCAGCAATAGTAGCATGTACTCCTGACATTAGAAAAAAGAGCCACACACCACCAATTCCAATTAAAGCATAGTACAGAGTATTTCTGATACCGATGAAGTTGGAAACAACAAGTACAAGAAGAAAAATTCCCGCTGTAACCAGGCTCGAAAAATTAATTTCAGAAGTATAGAAAAAAGCGATTACCAATACTGCACCAAGATCGTCGGCAATGGCTAAAGCTGTAAGAAATATTTTTAAGGAGATAGGCACTTTGTCTCCCAGCAGGTACAATACTCCCAATGCAAAGGCTATGTCGGTTGCCATTGGTATGCCCCATCCTTGCATTGTTTCACCATTTCTGTTGAATAGAAAATAGACAATCGCGGGGAATAACATACCTCCTAACGCACCTGCAATAGGCAACACTGCTTTTTTGGGTTCATTTAATTCACCTGCAATAATTTCCCTTTTCAATTCGAGGCCAACAACAAAAAAGAATACAGCCATCAATCCATCATTGATCCAGTGATGTAAACTTTTATTGATATAAGCGCCGTTGAATCCTACTGAAAATTCTATTTCCCAGAAATGATGAAAAGCCGATGACCAGGGAGAGTTCGTAATTATAATTGCCACAAAAGCAGAACTGAATAGAATTATTCCGCTTGTGCTGCTTTTGCTGATAAAGCTCTTGATTGGCTCGAGCACCCATTTATCAATTGGAACTTTCTTAATGCTATTATTTTCCATTATTATCCGTTGTGTAGAATTTTCACACCGCATTCAACATTACAATACACTTTTTTCTATTATAATTTACAGAATTTTCCATTTAGACCGCAAAGGGTTACTGGTTGTAGATTTGTCGCGGATTACAAATAATTCAGAAATAGTTTTCCATTTATTACGTCTTTTCCGTACACCGCATTTAGATTTCAGCGAACCTCCGTTTCATGATACATAGCCGGGAAGCCGGAAAATACGGTATAGAGGAAACGGTAAAAATACAGTGAAATATTTAATTGAGTTTTACGCCTGCTGTTTGTATTATTTCCCGTCTAGCCTCAGGCTAGACCGTTTTCCCGGCTTACCGGCTACTACATTTTAGTTTCAGTAACCTTCAGATTCGCAATACATGGTTTTATTCTATCAGCCTGACTCATTGGTCATGAAATAATTTTTGACACCGATTTAATTTGCATCGCAATGTTATGAGCCTATTGCGCTTTAAATGGATAATTCTAATAATTTATTTAAACCAAACTTGTTTCACTTTTAAAAAAATGGAAACTGAAGCTTTCATTAGGTTCAGCGCATTTGCTAAGGGTTATCAACTCATCGTTTTCCGGGAAGGGTCGCAATTAGTGCAGGCACATGTTGATTACCCGTGGAATGGAAAGATACCCAAAAACGAATTTAGGCTAACAAAACTTTTTAATGTGAAATGCGATTGCTGGCAATATATTAACACAAGCGAAAATCAAATAACGTTTTCAACCTTACTTTGAATGATTTTTTGTTGCCCTCCATATTAAAGGAATATAATTTTTCGTTTGGCGTCGGGTGAGTTTTGTTTCAATTTAAGTTCCAGAGGATGCTGAGAATCTTTGCTATCGTATGGTGATGTGATAAGTGTCATTAAGCCATAACAGCGACAAGCTCAAGCACTTTTTTGCCTGATTGAAAATTGCCTTCTATGGTAACATGATTGACAGCCTTTTCAAGAGAGATGCCTTTTGTAAACAACTTCCAGGCGATATCTCCAGGTAAAATGACCGAAGCAATTTCCGGTAAATTTACGATAGACGATAGCTCCCAACCTTTATCACTTTTGATTATTTGCCACGTGCCTCCATCATTTTCAACTTTTATAGTTATAGCAGATCCCGGCCTTGCATCAACATCCCTGAAGGTATGAGGTAAACCTTGTAGAAATGTTGCTATCAGTGGATGAAAGAATTCTTTAGTCATAATACCAGGCCTGTTTACAGCATCCCTAATCTGTTGCTGGTGATGCCATTTTTCTGTGTATTCCCGCGCAATATGGAACCAGTTTTTTGATACAGATTCACCGGCCCACGCAACAGAAAAAATAGCATCATCATTTGGATTTAATTCCGCAATGATTTGATCATATTCTCTGCCGGTTGTTTCCAGCATGTCAGTCAGCAATTGTGGACTGAGTCGTTTAGCAGCCTGTATCCATTCCTGATTGATGTCATTGAGATAGCTTACAAGGCCTTCATAAGATTCAATTAAACGATCAGGCTGTAATAAATGATTGTCACGATAAATGGAAATCATACGGCAATTCCCATCTAAAAGATGCGCAGCAATATCTTTCACTTTCCACTTTTTCGCAATAGTTTGTTGTTGCCATTCATCGGCGGTTAATGAACGCAAAAGTGAAATGAGCGACTCATTTAGTTTAGGAAATAATGAAACGGTTTCAATCATTTGTTCTTAATCTTCAAAACAAAATTATTTATGGAAAAGTAAATTATCTGCAAAGGAGAAACTAGCATAATTTGGAAAACACCTCAAGACTAATATACCTATTGTCTTTCAGTTCATAATCTCTCAATAAGCCATCACAAATAAATCCTGCTTTTGTTAATAGCTTTTTGGAAGCGATATTTTCGGTTTCAACCAATGCTTCTATTCTATGTACATTCCATCTTGTAACGGCCATTGGAATCACTATATTGAGGGCTTCAAACAATAAACCCTTTCCATGAAAAGAAGGCAGTAGCCAAAACCCAATTTCAATCCGGTTATGTTGCTGCTGATAGTAATTGAAGCCAATAGCACCAAATGGTATTGCAGATTTATTTGAAGTAATCAGCCACCACTTGCCGGTGTTATTAGTTTCGATTTCTTTATACCATTCCATTTGAGCTTGAGCCGCTTCCCTGGTGCGATAGCTGACGCCATAATACCTGATCACATCCGGATGAGAGAGTCCTTCAAAGATGAAATCGAGATCTTCATCAAAAATATCTCTGATCAACAACCTTTCTGTTTCTGTTGTTGAGGGCATATAATATGTTATTTACTCAAAAATAAAATTATTGCAGTACTGATCCGTGGCGGCTAAGTTCTGATGTTGCTGAAAGCTAAATTCACTCAGCGGTCTTTTTTCTTTTCCCTCGATAAAAAATCCAATATATCCTAAAGCCTGAAGAAATTGCCAGGTTTGAATTACCCCGCCTTCGCCAATATGCCTTGCTTCAATTTCCACGAGCAAACGGGGTTTGTGTTTTTTCAGCGTATTAACTCCTCCCTTGAAAATCTGGAGTTCGTTGCCTTCAACATCAATCTTTAAAAATTTAGGTTGAATATTATTTTCTGCGCAGTAAGCATCTAAAGTAACAGTGCGTACATGTTCCCTGGTTTCAGTTTGACTTGTTCTTTCCGACTCCACTATTGATGCTCCGGGTGAACTGCCGCTGCTTTTTTTATTAGAAGGAATATATAATGTAACTGTGCCCGGCGTGGATGATACGGCAAGGTGTTCAAGGGTTAGATTTTTCCATCCAAACAGCCTTTTCATTTTCAACAGATAATTGTACAGAGATGACTGCGGCTCAAATGCATAAACCTTTCCTTTATCGCCGGTTTGCTGCATGATGAAATAAAGATAGCCGCCTTTATGTGCACCTATGTCAATTACAGCATCACCTGTATGCACAACATCCTGCAGATAGGCAATTCCACCTGCGTCGTATTTAGTGCGGTATTTTTCTGCTCTTAACTTCAGTTTAATCTTTTCCAGGAAGTCCATAAAATGAAGTTAAAACAATTATCTTTTAAATGACCGCCAATACAGATGTACTAATTGCGGACCGGCTTTCCTGATTTGAGAACACTTTGTATTCTCTCAAGGGTTTTTCTTTCGCCGCAAAGACTAAGAAAAGCTTCGCGTTCCAGATCTAATAAATATTGTTCGGAAACCATGGTGGGTTCACTGAGATCGCCGCCACACATCACATAGGCCAGTTTTTTGGCTACGAGTGAATCATGATCAGTTGCATATCCTGCGCGCCACATTCCATTAATACCCGCCAGCAATGCACCTAGAGCGGATTTGCCCAGTACTTTTATATCCTTTCGCTGAACAGGCATTACATAGCCACTATCATATATTTCCAGCACCGATTTTTTAGCTTCAGAAATTCTTCTTCCGGTATTTAAAACGATTTCATCTCTTCCTTTTCGCAGTATGCCCAGTTCAAAACCTTCGTGCGCTGAGGTTGCAACTTTTGCAGTGGCTATTGTAAGGAACCGACTTTTTAAGGTGATAGTTTCGGGTTCTTCTTCATGCATTTCGTCAGATGCCCTTAATACAAATTCTTTGGTGCCGCCGCCGCCTGGAATCAAACCTACACCCAGTTCCACAAGTCCGATGTAAGTTTCTGCTGCAGGACATACTTTATCCGCATGTAAACTAAGTTCACATGCTCCACCCAATGCCAATGCATGAGGAGCAACAACTACAGGAACCGATGAATAACGCGCCCGCATCATTGCATTCTGAAACATTCTTACTGCCAGATCCAATTCGTCAAATTCCTGTTCCACCGCCAACATAAAAATCATTCCAACGTTAGCACCGGCTGAAAAATTCTGCCCTTCATTGGCAATCACCAGCCCTTTATATTTTTCTTCTGCCAGACCGATGCTTTTCTGAATGCCTTCCAATACTTCTCCGCCAACTGTTCCCATTTTAGTATACCATTCTAATCCCAAAACATCATCTCCTAAATGGTAGGTACGACAGGCACTGTTTTTCCAAACGGTTTGACCTTCGAAGTTTCTCATTACAATAAATGCATTTTCCTGACCTGTATTTACAACGGAAATGTAACCGCGGATAACTGGAGAGTAACAAAGGCGTTGGCCGTTTTCTACTTTGTAAAACTGTTTGTGCCCATTGGCAATCATTTCATCTATCCAGGGCGCAACAGTATATCCGGCTTTTTTCATCGCCTGGGTAGTCCTTTCAAAACCAAGCGTGTCCCAGCTTTCAAACGCTCCTATTTCCCAGCCAAATCCAGCCATCATCGCATCGTCGATGCGATAGGGTTCATCAGTTATTTCAGGTATGCGATGTGAGATGTAAGAAAATAATCCGTAATGAAATTGACGGTAAAAATCGCCGGCTTTATCCATGCTGGTAGCTAACGCCTTTAACCGGGTTTTAAGATCATCGATGGGTTTCGCTGCATCGAGTGATGAAAACCTTGGTTTCTGCCGGGCACCATATTCCATCGTTTTAAGATTCAATGTCAGAATCTCTTTTTCCCCGCCGCCACCTTTTGTTTTTTTGAAAAATCCCTGGCCCGTTTTATCGCCAAGCCATTTTTGCTCCACCATTTTTTCGAGCCAGGAAGGGATGATAAAACTGTCTCTCAATTCATCCTGAGGACAATTATCATAAACACCTTTAGCCACTTTCACAAGTGTATCAATCCCTACTACATCGGCAGTTCTGAAGGTTGCTGATTTTGGCCTTCCAATCACAGGCCCTGTGAGTGTTTCCACTTCATCAATAGTGAGCTCCATTTTATCCATCAATCCAAAAATGGCCATTATACCATACACACCAATACGGTTGGCAATAAAGGCCGGAGTGTCTTTACACAGCACAGTAGTTTTACCTAAAATCAGATCACCATAATGCATTAAAAAATCAACAATGCCGGGATCGGTGTATGGAGTTGGGATTATCTCCAATAAACGCAGGTATCGTGGCGGATTGAAAAAATGTGTTCCGCAGAAATGTTTTTTAAAATCATCACTTCTACCTTCTGCCATCAGATGAATAGGAATTCCTGAAGTATTGGAAGTGATCAGCGTTCCTGGTTTTCGGTATTTTTCTACCCTTTCAAAAATCTGCTGTTTGATATCCAGGCGTTCCACCACAACTTCAATTACCCAATCGCAGGTTCCTATTTCCTTCATGTCATCTTCAAAATTGCCGGTCGATATTTTCTTTGCAGCATCTTTGGTAAATAATGGTGATGGATTGCTTTTGATCGCTGCCTGCAAGGCTTCATTAACTAATTTATTCCGTAGATTTTTATTTTCTGAAGTAATTGCGTCGGCGGGTACAATGTCTAACAATAAAACAGGAATGCCTACACCAGCAAAATGACAGGCAATTCGCGAACCCATTACACCACTACCAAGGATCGCAACTTTTTTTATGGTTCTTTTCATACAACAAAATTTTTGTCCGTGCCAATCGATGTACATCACGGAATATTAGTTAGCTAAACAACTATTTACTTCGAAGATAGCATAAAAATAAAAAGATTCAAAAGCCATTGATAATTTAACATGGTAAAAAACTGCAGAAAGGCGATTAATTTTTTAGTATTGCCATATGCGTAAAGATGCTGTGAAGATTTTGCATGCTGCCATTGATGCTGTAAAACCAGCCCAACTGATTCTCAATACTATTGCACTCAGCGGCAATATGTTGTTTGTCGGCGAACAATCGTTCGATATAAATGCTCTTGATAAAATTTATATGGTTGCAGCTGGTAAAGCTGCCGCAGCCATGGCTGCTGAATTCGAGAATATTTTAGGTGATCGGTTAAATGAAGGCCTTGTTGTTACTAAATATGATCATGGACTGCCTTCACCAAAAATTACATGTATCGAAGCGGGTCATCCGATCCCGGATGAACAGAGTATCCTGGCATCCCGACTGATAATGGATATTGCAAAAAAGGCAGGTGAAAATGACCTGTTTATTTTTTTGTTAAGTGGTGGTGCTTCTGCGCTGATTGGCGATTTACCTGAAGGTATTGCGTTGGAGGATTTGATGACGCTTTCCCGTTTATTGTTGCATACAGGGGCAGATATACATGAGCTAAATATTGTAAGAAAACATTTATCGGTATTAAAAGGTGGTCAGCTTTCGCGGTTTGTTTGGCCGGCCACATTAGTTTGTCTTGCCATCAGTGATGTATCGGGAGATATCCCCGATAGTATTGGCAGTGGGCCTGCGGTACCCGATCGTTCAACTTTTGATGATGCCTGGCAGGTTATTATGAAATACAATCTTGAAAACAAAGTGCCGGATACTATTCGGAAACATTTAAGAAATGGCAGAGATGGCTTAATCTGTGAAACGCCAAAACCAGATGATGCCGTTTTTTCAAAGTCGCACTTCAAATTGATTGGCAATAATGAAAAGGCATTGAAAGCTGCAGCTAGAACTGCTGCAGAGTTGGGCTACCATACAATTATAGTTGAGAAACAGTTTACCGGTGATACAGCATCAGAAGCATTGGTCTTGTTTGAATTCGCAAAAAATTACACCGGTCGTCGGCCTGCATGCATTATTGCGGGAGGCGAAACGACAGTATCGGTAAAGGGTAGTGGAAAAGGTGGACGAAATCAACAGATGGCATTAACTGTGCTAAACGAATGGATCAATAATACAGATGAGTTTCCTCATTTACTTTTTTTAGCGTCAGCAACAGATGGTACCGATGGACCCACAGATGCTGCCGGCGCAATGGTCGACGAAAAATTTGTACAGGAGATTTTAGCTAAGAAGATTGATGTGATGGCGTATTTAAAAAATAATGATTCTTATCATTTTTTTAGCGGTACAGACATGCATATCATTACCGGTCCCACTCAAACAAATGTGATGGATATTGTGATTTTGATTATTACTTAAATGGTTGTGGTGTGATGTAGTTTTACTCAGCGACATAGATTAACCTCAGCGACCTACATTCACAATTCACGATTCAATGTCGTTGAAATAAGAAACGGATCAGATCAAAATTTACTGCTTTTGTGGAATTGTCTCCCAAGGAAACATCCGCCAAATAGTCAGATAGGGCACATAGAAATTTTTCTTAATCAACTATGCTTCTTATTCATCTTTCTTAGCACTTCGTACTAGTAGCTAATCTCAGCCACCTACATTCACGATTCACGATTGACGATTGACGAAGGCCGTGGCTGTTCACTTCGTACTTCCCACCTCGCACTTCGCACTTCAAAACTCACTTATTGACTCTATCCATAATTTCAATCTCCGGTACATAGAGTTTTTTCACCTCGCGGTGATTACGTCTTTCGGATTTGGTAATTCCTTTGATACCCGCATTGGTCATAGCACCGCTTAATACAATTTTTAACCAATAGTTGAAAAAACTTTTTTCACGAAGCCTTTCAACATAAACCGTTCCTGTTTTGCGGATATTTTTTTTATGGAGCACAGCGTTCGCAACAAAATTAATCAGTCGCGTCAGTACTGTTTTTTTCTGTACATCTTTTTTATTGAGATAGTTCACATGCAGACCGCGATAATACATTTGCATTTTCCCCCAGGCAACATATTCCCTGCCAACAGCGCGCATATTAAGCGTATCTAAAAATCCAGCATCGATTCTCGCAGAGGCAATGGGTTCCAAAATCGGATTCAAAATCGGGAGTCCAAATTTTCCCATTCTCACACCCATAACAAAGCCATGAAGCGTATCAGTATAAGATTCTGTAAATCTCATTTTAATCAGCGCTGTATCGAGTAGCATGGTGGTCAGTTGCAGATCAAGGCTATCACCCTCTTTTATTCCTGCATTTCTGAAATTAGTGATCAAAGCATTTGTATGATTAAACTGTGCTACACCGTTTTTATTTGTTTTGTCGTTAAACTCTTCATAGGTAAATACTGCATCATATAATCTGATACTGTCGACCGCAATTTTTGTTGGCAGTTTTCTGATCATAACTGTTGGCAAAGGTTTAATGATGCCCTCTTTAAAAGGAAGGTGCATATCCTTGTAAATATGCATCGACGGGTGCTCGATATCCAGTGAAGAAATGTTGAGAATACTATCGGAAAGAAATTTATCAACCGCTAGATTTCTCATCCTTACTTTGCCAATATTTACTGTGATATAGTCTTTTCGAAATTCCTGCATGCTGATAAAGGAGTCTACGGTAGGGTTTGGTTTAAATGAAATGCTGTCAGCCCCAGCGGTTCCTGAACTGTTATCAATGACTATGCCTGTACTTTTAATCGTACTCCTGCTGTTGTTCCAGGAAAAATATGACGAATTGAGTTTCAGATTTTTATTACGACCGAAAATGGTGGAAATAGCGAGAGGGTAGTCTGTACCTACCTGGATATTTCTTAATTGAAAGTTAACTGCTTCTATATGCTTTTCAGGCATGTCTTCCGGTTTGATGGTTAAATCAAAAGCAGGTATCCTGATATCGTTTACTAAAGCGGCCCATTTCAATTTTTTATTTTCTCTGGCCGGTATAATTTGAATAGCTGAAATGTCAAAAGATTTTATCGAATCAGGTGAAGTTGTTAAGCTTACCTGATCACTTTTAATGCCCAGCGTTTTAAGCTGTGATGTGAAACGACCAACATTGATCTCATCGTTGGCAGATACAAGATTTTCAATAACAAAAGAAATGGCCTCAGTCTCCGGTTGCAATCCAGTATTCATTAACTCCCATTTTTTATTGATTACCGGACCATTCAATTCCAGTCTTTCAATACTGAATACAGGCAGACTCTGCTTTCCTGATGTCACTTTTTTTGTGCCGGGTAAAAAGTCAACATAAGGTTGATTCAATACAATTTTGCCTGCCTTCTTCTGTCCGTTCATTAAATCTTCAATATCAGGCTCCAAAACCATCGAAGGTATTTTGATGACAACATCTTCTTTTTTGCCGGCAAACATCAATTCAACATTATCCAGCCGGGAAAGCTCCTTATCATGAATTGCATATTTTCCAATAAATGCAGACAAACCTTCATTCCGGAAAAGCAAAGTACGGCCATCTACTTTTATATTTTGAATTCCCGGTGGATTATTATCACTGATGCTTACCGGTCCTGTAAGAAACGTTGAAACAAATGTTTCGAGTTTCATTCCATCTTTTACATATTTGATATTGGTTTGATTTGCCCTGGTTTGCTGCCAATTGGCAATGAAGCTTGCATTTTCTTTATTTTCATTCTGCGATTTTCCACTGTGGTCAATAAAAATATTAGCTTTCTGCCATGATACCGTTGATGCTTTAAATTGAAAACTTCCTGATCTTTCAATATCAGAAATTATTATATTGTCAGCATTGATCACCGCTGATTTTTGTGGTCCGGTATAAACAGCTTTACCCAGTATCAATGATTTACTGTCGCCATCATATATACCGGCCAGGAGGTCAAAATTTCTTCCTTTGCTATTCAAAGAACCTGTGCTGAAGGAAAATTTGTGGATACTATTGATGAGCTCACCTGCATCATCAGAACCCAGCAAGCTATTGGCTCTTATGACTGTATTAAATCCATTCAATTTCAAAATACTTCCGTCGGCAGATGCCACAGCAATTTTTGCATCACTTAATACGAGATAGTTGATTTCAAGGTTTCGTTTAAAGCCTGCCAGCGCCAGGTAGAGTGATCCTTTCTTTTTCTTTACCCTGTCAGGATTACGCGGATTCCTGATCTCAACTTCTGGTTGAACAAGTATAGCCCGTTCAGCGACAATCCGATTGTTATATATGAGATCTTCCCATGTAATATCTTCTAACTGGAATGCCCTTGTTTTAACTTCCTTCCATTCAGGCGAATTGTTACCGGTTGGTGCAATCGAGAAATTGCTGAGCGATACTTTGTTTTTCACCAGCAAAATACTGTCGAACTTAATGGCATAAATACTGTCTGGAGAATAACCAATATAATTTCTGATGGCAAAGTCAAACCGTTCCAATTGAATCGGAATGTCGGGGTCTTCAACGATCAGCAATTGGTGCAGGTTGAAATTGCTTTTTTTAGAAGTATAACTCGTAAAGTTTTCTCCTCTCTTTACCCTGATATCTATATCGGCATTTTGTACACCAATATATTGCAGGTCGAGGTTGGCAAACAGTTTTTTAAAGGATGCCTGCAGACTGTCTTTTTCTCTTTTTTTGGTCGGAAATAACCCGCGTTCATTTCCTGTATTTTTAACATCAAAGCTGAAGTTTATATTGGGGTTGATACATACAGCACTATCTACCTTTATTAAATTTCTTTTGGATAGCGCATTCAAATCAGGGTTCAGTAATCTCAACGTATCGAAAAATATACCAAATTCCCCTTTGTAAGAATTCGTTCTGTTTCCATAAATATAGCAGCTATCAATTTCTATAATATTAGTCCTGGTATTAAGTTTGAATTTACTAAATCTCAATCCATGAAAACCATCCGGAAAAACAATATCCTGATTTGATGATTGCAAAACAATTTCATCTGTAAAAAACACACGTTCATTATCTTTTTGCTTTGATGTTTCTCCGAAGTTGCGGATTGCAAGATCAATGTTGGATATTCTGATAGGTGAACTTTCCGGGTCATATTTTTTAATCAAAGAAAAACTTCCCGAGTGAATTGCTAAATGTTTGATTTGAAGTTTGGTAATGGTTTCTTCAATTGATTTATAAATTTTTGCAAATTCTTCCGGTAATGAAATTTTGCTGTTTGTTGATCTTCTGCTTTTAATTACTTCTACATGCGGTGCAACGCAATCAATAGAATCGATTAAGATTTTCTGCCGGAAGATGATGGATTGAAGGGAGCCCGTATTGAGTGTAATTTTTTGTAATGAGATGACATAGGAGGTTGCCTTATCATCCTCTCCCATTGACCGAAGCGTTGGATTGATTAAAACAAACTGATGTTTTCTAAAAGAATACCTTACCTGTTTAGAAGTCAATTCAACTTTTCCGTTAGATTCTGATCTCACAAACTCCTGTAATAAATATTGAGCATTACGAAGTACCCAGATATAGGCCACAATAAACAGGATAATCAGCACGGCAGTTAATATGCCGGTGATTTTGAGGAATTTCTTCAACCAGGGTTTTGAGGTTATAAAAGTCAGGATATAAAATTCATTTTGCTGTTAAACGGGTTCGCCATCATTTTGTTACTATTCCGGTAATTGGTTTCAAAATTATCAAACTACCTCTTCCTG
>JANPJC010000105.1:0-15273 GCA_031425315.1 Chitinophagales bacterium | reverse complement strand
CGCTGATTGTGGAGGTGGTGAAAGAATTCGGCAATAAACTCCCTTCTCTTATCAGTCAATTAAAAACTGCACATACGGCAACAAAAGAGGAGGCCGACATGATCTTCAGTACGGTACACCGCTGCAAAGGAATGGAATACGATCAGGTGTCGCTGATCAACGATTTTATCAATGAAGAAAAATTAGAAAAGGCAATAATGATGGCAGGTTCGGAACTGGATACCGGTGCCAAAAATAAGCTTGCAGAAGAAATCAATATACTTTATGTAGCAGCAACAAGGGCAAAATCAATGCTGATTATTCCGGAAGAAATCAATCCTTTAAGAAGTGTAAAAGTGGCGCCGAAGGAACGATTGACTGCCAAACTTCCACCACGAACATCTTCGATTACAAGCCGCATGGAGGCTGCTGTTTACAAAGACAAATTTGTTTACAGTAAAGGGAACTATGGCAAAAGATGGACCGACGATGATGAGGGTACTTTGAAAGATCTTTTTTTGCAGGGAGCAGAAATAAAAAAGATTGCCCGTCAGCTGGAAAGAGGGGAAACAGGTGTTAAAATGAAACTGGTGAGTTTGGGATTACTCGATCTCTGATACTAGTTTTTCTTTTTCTTTCCCACAATCTCTTTTTTGTCGGGGGCGCCAATACTTACTACCATTTGAAACCTCCTGATAAATGCACTATCGATATTACTGCGCAGGTTGGCTGATACAATTGACAACCCGGTGAACTGCTGCAGCTGATCAAAAAAGGTTGTTGCATATTTGTCATGTGCATCTTTTACATCTGTACGCTTTCCAAACAGTGCATCTGCTTCATCAAAAAAAAGAATGCTGTTTTTGTTATTTGCCTGTTCGAAAACCGCCGATAAATTTTTCTCAGTTTCGCCAATATATTCTGACACTACTGCGGATAAATCAATACGGTATACTGGCCATCCTGCTTCTTTTGCAATCAAAATAGCTGCAATATCTTTCAATGTATTCTGAGGCCCATCAAACAAAACCTGTAACCCTTTTGCAATGGAACTTCTGCTTGAATTTCCGTCTTCCCTGCCAGCAATCCATTTACTGATGTCATCAAGGCCCGAATGCGTGTCCTGGCTAATGACAAGGTCTTTCCATGAATGACCCGTAAGGATAGGAACCAGCCTGGGTTGTTGCATACGTTGATTTTTTTTATAATAAAAATGGATAAGTTCAGTTAACCGCTAAATATCCTGCCCCGATTTATTGATGATTAGTTTTTCAAGAATGCTGTTATGTACCAACAAATTTTCCATCTCATTCATATTCACTGAAAGATAAGGAAGCCATTGTTGCCTGTTTCTTAAAAACACCTCAGTTGAATTTTTATCAGGGAATAATTTGTAATCGAACTTGGGGTTTCGGGTACAAATATATCCGGGATAATAATACAAATGATTTCTGCTTTTTGCATAATTCATCTTTAATAACATCAGCAATTTTCCGGGGCTGAATTTTTTGTAAGCAGGATGATAAAAGTTGAGAATACCCGCGATAGTATTCTTGCCTTCATCAAAAACACCTACTGCAATCAGTCGGTTATTATCTCTCACTTCTACTATTCTCGAGTCGTACACATTTCTTTCATCTTCGCCCAACAAATATTGTTTTACTGAATCCACTAATTGAAAATCTATCCCGGTCTTATACTCTTCGAAAAGAGTTTCGTGTTCAGTATTAATGTCAAAGCTTTTAATTTCGACACTAAAGTCCTTATTCATAGCCAGTATCCTGGCAGAACGTTTTCCTTCAGTATACTTTTGCAAATCAAACCTGATCCAGAATACCGGCATAAGTGATGCATCTTCCCCGATGATCACATCAGTAGTAATCATTTTCTGCTGGATGCGATACCAGCCATACTGGAGATAGTGATCCAGCATTTCTCCACTCATGTACTCCGGGGCATGGGTATGGTAATAAATCATTTCAGGTACCGGCAGGAAATTTTCCCTGGCAGGCTTACCTGAAATTACGGTTTAAGCTTGTTAAAACGAAACGTAAATTTTGATATATGAAAAGCGGCAAGAAGGCATTCTCAAAAGCGAATGACGAATTCCGTAGTATTGTCCGGGGTCGATTTGAGGGAGAAAGCAAATCCATGATTTACAAGTATTTCCTTATTCAGCGTCAACCCAATACCCTGGCCATCTTTTTTTGTACTGTAAAAAGGACTGAACAATTGCAAAGCATTATCAGCTGTAATGCCCATGCCATTATCCACAATTATTAATGTACCATTCAATTTATCCAATACAAAACTGATATACCCTTCCTGGGATATGGCTTCGATTGCATTTTTAACAATGTTGATAATTACCTGTTCCATCTGTTGTTCGTCCGCCATAATGTAAAAAGGTTCATCGGAATCTGGCAATACAAACTGGATGCGTTTTTCATTGGCATGAATATTCATCAAACTGCAAACCCGATGAATAATAGTAACCAGGTTGATCTTTTTCTTTTCGGGCGGTGGCAACCTCACCAGGTCGGCAAAATTGCGCATGAAAATATTCAGGTTATAATTACGCTCAGCGGCTACTTCCAAAGCTTGTCGCAATGGCTCAGATTGTGGATGACTCCAGATGATTGAAGAGGAAAGCGCCGATTGAATGATAGAGTTTACAGCACCGATACTGTTATTGACTTCGTGCGCCATTATGCGGATTACTTTCCCGTAGGCTTTTTTCTCTGCCGCCAGTATTTCTGCTGTCAGTTCTTCTATCATTACAAAATACCGGGGAAAACCTCTGTCGATGAAATGCGATTTTTGAATCTTATACGTTGCTGTGCCGTCTGTAGTAAATGATTTTGCTGCGCCGGAAGAAATCAGTTGAATCTGCTGAAAGATGGGATTGGGTACTTCACCAATGTTTTGTGATAATATTTCACTTTCAGTGAGGCCTGTCAACTGCAACGCTTTGGGATTCACCTGCTGAATTTTTTCATCAAAATCCAGGATGATAATTCCTGTTGGTGAAGTATGAATGAGTTTCTCTAAAAAAAGATGTTGTTGTTCCTGTTTTGTTCTCTCCGTTCTCAACTCATCAATCATTTGATTGTACACAGCAATGAGTTGATCCATTTCATATTTACCGGTAGCAACAAACTTTACGTTAAAGTCGCGGTCTTTAATGGCTTCAGTTCCCTGCATCAGTAATTTCAAGGGACCTAGTAATTCATTGTATAGTTGCCAGGCAAAAAAAGCGGAAATTAAAATAACCACTTCAGCGGCGATGAAGTAGATTTTATCTTTCTCAAATATAAAATACGTTAAAACTAAAGCGGTAAGGTGCAGTAACGTGACAAAAACAATGTATTTAGTCCGAAGATTCATCGTAAGGAATATTGTATTTATCCAACCTGCGGTATAATGAACTGCGCGTAAGTCCGAGCGAAGCTGCAGCTTTTGACACTTTATTTTTATGAAAGTCCAGCGCTTTCCTGATCATCATCACTTCAATTTCGTCGAGTGTTATTGCGCCTACTTCCGGTAACTGCAAATTTTCTTTTTTGGCAGATGAAAAAGCCAATTGAGCTTTAAAATCTTCAATAGCAAGTTCATCTTTTCTTGTCACTAATACCGTTCTTTCAATCAGGTTTTTTAATTGCCTGATATTACCTGGAAATTGAAATTGTTTTAACCATTTAAGTGCGTCCTTTGTGATGTTGAGTTTTGGGCGGTTATAAATTTCTTTCAGATTGCCAAGAAAAAAACCCACCAGCAATGGGATATCACCAGGCCGCTCTCTTAATGGCGGCAAGTGTAAACTGATGAGGTTGATTCTGTAAAACAAGTCCTCCCTGAAACTACCTTTTGCCACCATGTCTTCAAGGTTTCTATTGGTGGCACAGACCACGCGGATATCAACCGCCTTTGTACGACTGCTGCCGAGCACTTCATAAGTACGATCCTGCAAAACCCGCAATAACTTCACCTGGCTTCCCATATCCAGATCCCCGATTTCATCTAAAAATATGGTCCCCTTATTGGCCATTTCAAAACGGCCTATCCTATCGGACTTCGCGTCGGTAAATGAACCACGTACATGGCCAAACATTTCACTTTCAAAAAGTGAAGTGGAGATACCTCCGAGGTTCACTTTTACAAAAGGTTTATTTTTCCGTGGACTATTCTGATGTATCGCTTCTGCAATAAGTTCTTTTCCTGTGCCGCTTTCTCCTGTTATTAATATGGAAGCATCCGTTGCCGCAACCTGTCCAACTGTTTCGAGAAGCTCCTGCATCCTTGCTTCTTCTCCGATGATAAATTGGAAATTGTAGGCAGTATCAAGTTCTCTACGGCCCATGCGCTCTTCTTTGACTTCGCGCAGCTGCATTAAAGTTTTAATCGACTGTAGTAAGTGCTGATTACTCCATGGCTTATTGATGAAATCATTTGCACCCAGCTTCATTCCTTTTACCGCTAATTCAATTGTACCCCAGCCGGTAATCAGTATAACAGGTATCACCGCTGATTCCTTTCTTATTTCCTCCAACAGCTCCATACCTTCATTGCCACTGGTTTCAATTGAGAAATTGAGATCAAGTACTATCAGTGATATTGGCTTCACTGCAAATGCTGTTAATGCCTCAATTTTGGAAGAGGCGGTTGTTACTTCATAACCTTCATTTTGCAAAAGCAAAACAAGAGAGGTCCTTACAGCAATATCGTCGTCAATCACCAAAATCATATCGTCGGGCAATTTAATATTTTTAATGCAACGGTTCATTAAGGCAGCTCGTATTGTCTAATTCCCAATAAATCTGTTTCTGTAATTAGATATCAACTTTTCAAATGATTACAATTCAAATCCTTTTTCTGTTTCAGCGTTCTGTCTTCAACCCTATCATAATCAAATCCATAAAATTTTTATACCTAAGAAGTTTTAACGCCTCGAAGCATACTCATTTTTCACCTATTGACATATTCACACATTGACCTTGCCGAAACTCCATTAAACGAACAGATAACCAGCTCAATCCTCATGCAATGCCTCTGCAGGGAAAATTGCAGCGGCTTGTCTACCTGGATAAAAAGAGCAAATCAATACCAGCACATACAAAAACATAATTGAAAACAATATGGCATAGAGATACACACTTGCCGGCAGATCAAATACATTTAATAATGGGAACTGAACGGCGAAAAATGTGCCTATAACTATTGCCAGCGTTGCAAGGATTAATGCTTCAATAACCATTTGTGCTGAAACTGATATTCCCGTTGCACCTACTGCACGTCGCAGCCCGATTTCGCCCCGTCGTCGGTTAATATTGTACCATAATACACCAAATAATCCCAACGCTACGTTGATTATTAAAAAGCCTGAAACTATAGACAGAATAATCATTGGTACAAGTGCGAAATAATTAATGCTTTTTCTTTTATTGTCAAGATGTTCAATTTCAACCGTGGAGCTTTTAAGATAATTGCTGATTGTTTTGTAAACACTGCCCTCGAATGCTGCTGTAGCCCCCGGCTTAACTTGTATCAAAAGTTTGCTGAGGTGAGTATAGGAATTGCTATCTGCAAGATTGTAAGTAGATTTTTCAGTTGCACTGTAATCGCCGAAATATTTCGGATCATTGATCACCCCAATCACCTGCATTTTATTTTCATCTCCGATAATTTTTCCTACTGCCTTTTCAGAACCATAAAGTTCCGTCTTCAGTTTATTGTTGATAACAACCGGCCTGGTCTTATAGGCAATATCTCCCCGATCAAACCATCTGCCTTCAACAATTTGCAACCCCAAAACATTATCGTAGTCGCTTTCCACTTCATACCAGTTCACTCTTTGTACCTGTTTATCATTATTTTTGAATCCATTCATGATAGTGTTCTGAGAAAATGGCGTGTTGGCACTCGTGAAAGAAACTTCCCCTATATCCGGCATAGACTTAAGTGTTCGGCGCAATACTTCAAAGTACAACCGTGCAGAGTCTTTATTTGCAGTACCGAATGTGTTTGAAAAATTAACTGCCCAAACATTATCATATTCAAATGCCATAGGCTGACGGTAATTGCGATAACTGAAGATCAGCAATGTGAATACTGCAAACAAGACAATGAAAGAAATCAGCATTTCCATTATCATTAGAAAATTTTGTTTCTTCTTATTCCAGATCATTTTGAACAGGTGCCTGAACATAAATATTAAATTAGTTGTGATAGAATTATTGTGCCTTGAGTGCAGTTACTACATTCAGTTTCGACATTCTCCAGGCTGGAACCACACCGGATAATAACCCGAAAATCAAACAGATCATTATACCTATCCACAGCACTGTAAAATTGAACGATAGGTAAAGATTGTTTATGAGATTTGCATTGTTAAGAATGGCAATGATAACTACTGCAAAGAGAAAGCCGATTACGCCGCCTATTAATGTGAGAATAATATTTTCGACAATGAACTGATAAACCAATGTTTTTGAAGAAGCGCCAAATGCTTTGCGGACACCGATTTCCGAGGATCTTTCCATTATCCTTGTGATGTTAATATTTACAAGGTTCAAAGTTGGTAACAACATAATCAGCAGAACAAAAATCATAAGCGCAATCATCGTAATGGTTATACCCGAGCTTTCTTCATTTCCTGTCCGCAAATAACCTCTTATGAATGGATCTGCATGGCTGAATATGTTTTTATATTCTGTACCAGGTGGTAATGGCAGCTTACTTACCATTTCGTCATATTCTTTTTGCATTGCAGGCAAATCTGCTTTTGACGCTGCCAGCAGTATACCTGTGTACTGCCCCATATAACCTGTGTCATCATTGCCATTTTTTGCTACAGTGTAAGGGAGGTAAATATCGCTGTACAACATATATAAAGTGATGGGGACATTTTTTACTACTCCGCATACTCTGTATTCAACATTATCTGATTCAATATATTTACCAACTACAGTTTCCACATCGCCGAAATATTCTCTTTTGATATCTTCTGATACAACAACCACTTTTTCGGCGTTATCGATTTGTTGCTTTGTTATCGCTTTCCCTTCAATAAAATCATATTCCATAATATCCCAATAGTCGGCATTGGTATATTTATAATTGATAGTGATTTTTTTATTATTCACGTATGAATTGGTGGAACTAAAACCTGATGAAATACCAATCTTAATGGGTTTTTTAAGCGTGGATACATACCTTTTGAAAAAATTCAGTGATAGTGGTCCCCCATTCATGGACTGGTCTCCGCGCAGTTCAATTTTATTAATATATAATGACCTATCTCTTTTCCGATCTGGATAATCATCATTAATCACTTTGTCAATAAATGCTGTCATCACCAGCAGGATTGTTAATGTAAAGCTGATGCCAAACAAACTGATCAGTGTAAAAAACTTCCGGCGTTTTAGAACTGCAATGGCAATTTTGAAATAATTTTTTAGCATATGTAGTCTTTGATTCTTATCAATATTTATTTCTTTTCTGTATTTAGCTGTTCGCCTCATACTTCACACTTCGTACTTCTTTCGATGAGCGTTGCCCATCGCTGGGACATTTAGCCCTTTCAGGGCTTGCAACACTCCGAGTAAACTTTGTTTGATGTTTTTCCATTTACACATTACATATCGAACTTGTATTTGGCTATTTACTTCCCACTTCGCAATTTGTACCTCGTACTTCTTTTTGGCTGTTCGCTTCATACTTCGCACTTCGTACCTCGCACTTCCTTCTTTGCCCTTTCAGGGCTTGCAACATCCCGAGTAAACTTTGTTTGATGTTTTTCCATTTACCCATTGCATTTCGAACATGTATTTGGTTGTTTTACTTCACACTTCGCACTTCTTTTTGGCTGTTCACATAAAACGTAAAACATATAACTTAAACCTGTATTGGCTGTTACTTCATAATTCGCACTTCGTATTTCGCACTTCTTTCGATGGGCGCTGCCCATCGCTGGGACATTCAGCCCTTTCAGGGCTTGCAACACTCCGAGTAAACTTTGTTTGCTCTTTGAATCTGTATTCGGCTGTTCACTTCATAATTCGCATTTTGTACTTCGTACTTTTCCTCCTCCCCGCTCTAACGAGCGGGGCAATTGAAAATACCCGAGTAATCAAAATAAATTTCAGAGAAAATAGATCTGTATTTGGCTGTTACTTCTTACTTCGCACTTCGTATTTCGCACTTACTTTGTATTGGCTGCTCACTTCTTACTTCGCATTTCGTATTTCACACTTACTTTGTATTGGCTGCTTACTTCCCACTTCCCACTTCACATTTCCCCCTTCAAATGACTTGGCTTCCATCAAACAATCTCACCAGCCTGTGTGTCTTTTTTGCCATGTTTTCATCGTGGGTAACCATCACAATGGTTGTCCCTTCATTTTTATTAAGTTGTAATAAAATAGCCATGATCTCATTGCCCATATTGCTGTCAAGATTTCCGGTGGGTTCATCTGCAAGTATAATTTCCGGACGACCCACTATTGCACGCGCAATGGCAACTCGCTGTTTTTGTCCGCCGGATAGCTGGGTAGGAAAATGCTTTACCCTGTTACTAAGACCAACTTTGCCAAGTGCTTCTGTTGCAAGATCTCTTCTTTCTTTCGCTGTGCTTTTTCTGTAAAGCAATGGTAACTCAACATTGTCCAGCACTTTGAGATCATTGATCAGGTGATAGCTCTGGAAAATGAATCCAAGCTTCTTATTCCTGAATTCCGCCAGAGCCTTATCCGATAAATGTTCTGTTTTCTGTTCGTCAATTTGAATGCCTCCTTTGGTAGGTGCATCCAGCAATCCCATAATATTCAGCAGCGTACTTTTGCCGCAACCTGAAGGGCCCATGATGGACAAAAATTCCCCCCTGCTGATTTTCAGACTGATGTTATTTAATGCCATTGTTTCCACAGTGTCTGTCCTGTATACTTTCTCAACATTCTGTAAGCTGATCATATGATGGTTTTTGTGTTTCTAGTGAATGGGTGAATGAGTCAATATGTGAATCAACAGCCACATCCTTCGTCAATCGTCAATCGTGAATGGTTCCTGCTTACTGCTCACTTCTTACTGCTCACTCTGTATTGGCTGTTCACTTCATACTTCGCACTTCGTACTTCTCACTTATAAAAGATCTTCTCATTTCGCTCAAAATCATACAACGACAAATACCTCAACTGATAATAAGCTCCCCAAAAATCACGCAATGCAGAAATATAATCTCTTTTCCCCTGATCCTTTTCCTGGAAAGCAATACTCAGATCTGTGATACTCAAATTTCCCAGTACATACCGGTCCTTTGCGATCTGGTACTTTTCACTGGCTATAGTGTCGGCATTGGCAGTGAGCAGCAGCTGATCTTTCATCATATCAAATAATGTTACCTGCGTGAAAATCTGTTGGGTGAAAATCTGTTTGTCCTGTTCCACAGCATAATTTACAAACTGAAGATTTGCCTCTGCGGTTTTCGTTCTTGACTTTGATCTGCCCCAATCTAAAATAGGTATAGTAAAAATCAGTTCGACTTCCTGCTGATCCTGCGGCTGACGATAAACAGCAGGTACAGTCAAAGCGCTTTTTGAATAACCCAGTTGCGCTGTTAGCGCTGCATTTAATCCATTATCACCCTTTGCTTTTGATACGTCCCTTTGCGCTTCTGCTATCCGTCGTACGAATGCAATCGCATCACTACGATTTGCATAGGCCTGCTTCAATACATTATCTGCATCCACCTCCATATCAATTTTTGCAGCTGGAAGTACGAGTATAATTTTATCAGTACTTTTTAAACCGGTATAAGAGCGCAGGTTAAGAGTGGAAATTTCCATATCTCTTTTTGCTATTCCTACTGATTTCTGCGCATTGAGTTGAGTTAACCGCAATTGCAGTATCTCGTTTTTTGAGATCTTTCCAATCTCCAGCTTTTCATTTGCAATACGCAGGATATTTTTTGTATTCAGCAGATTGGTTTCCGCAATCTGGAAATTCACCTGCGCCAGTAACAGATCAAAAAAATATTCATTTGCGTTGCAGGCAATCTGCTCCATGGATTCAACAAAAGCCTGTTTGCTTTCTTCAAATTTCAACGGCTCAATTCTTCTGTCCCATTTTAATGCATTGAATTGAAATAATGGTTGATTGATCCCGATGCCAAAAGGCACACCATTATACAGCTTACTTTTTCTCTCGAAGTCATCAAACCTTTGTAACTGCGTGGTACCAAAAATCGTTGTTCCTGTTGCTGCAATACTCTGGCTAAATGAAAGATCCAGCGAAGAATTATTGTTATGTATAGATTGAAATAATATCGTTCCATCAGGTTGCTGCACTTCAGTAAATGTTTTATTATAGCCAGGCAATCTTCCACTCAATGATAGTTGAGGCTGATAATTGGATTTAAATGTGCGGTACTCCCAATACTTCGTTTCTTTTATTGTGGCGGCCTGTTTAGATGCAATCGATGTAGACTTTGCCATAGCCACAATATCCTGCAAGCTGAGGGTGATCGTATCATTTGATTGCGCAGATACATTTAAACATATCATCAGCATCATCGCCATGATGATCCATTTCATCTCTATCTTTTTTCTACTCTTCATTACTGCTGTATGGTTATTTCCTTTGCATTTTTAAACGCACTCATATCAGAAACAATAATCACTTCCCCAGGCTTAACATTATCCAGGATTTCAACATAATCGAAATTGCTTAACCCGATCTGCACCTTCCTCCTGGTTGCCTTATCACCATTCAATACAAAAATATCCTGCGTAGAAGCACCTCTGAATGTTGGACCGTTAAACACCCTTTTGATATTATTTTTTGCTGCCGTGACCAGGTATACATCCAGTTTCATATTTGGTCTCAACATACTGTTGCTTCTTTCATTCAGCCGGATATCGAATGTTACAATATTGTTTTGTACTGCAGGCTGGATATTAACCACCCTTCCTCGTATCAAACTATCATTAAATTTTACTATAGCGGTGAGTCCAACCCTGAGCTGTTCAATAAAATTGTCGGAAATACTACCCTGAATTTTGAAACTACTGAGATCGGCTATGCGTGCCAGTGCTTCTCCTTCCGAAACATTGGCGCCAATATTTTTATTTACCCAGGTAACCACGCCTTTTCTTGTGGCAACAATCTCTGCTAACTGAAGTTTACGTTGCAGTTCCTTCAACTCGCTTTCCTGAATGGCCAGCGCAATTTCAGCTTCCTTTTTCTCAACCTGCATGGTTTGCTGTTTGCTCCTGATTTCATTTTCTAATTGCTGCTTTTCGAGCTTGGCTACTTTTAAATTCAGCTCTGCTTTTTCAATGTCTTCTCTGGTACCGCCACCAGCTTTAAAAAGTCGTTTTGCATTTTCAACATCAGCTTCATAGCTGTTAATGCGCAGCTGCTTGATATCATCATTTGATTTGATATCGAAGAAACTTTTGTCTAACTCGAGTTTTAATTTTCTGATATCATTTCTTTTTGATTCCAACCTGAACTTCATTTTTTCAAATTCAGTTGTAGCGGCAGATTTATCCAACATCAGTACCGATTGACCTGCATTGACTCCACTGCCGGCATCAAGCATTACCTTTTGTACTGATGCATTGATAGGACTTGTAATTGTTTCTTCGAATTCAGGTAATACTTCACCTGTAGCGCTGATCGTATTTTCTATACTTCCTGTTTCCACGACTGCCGTTGTAATTGCCGATTTCTTTACTGTTGTTTTAATAGTAAAACGAAGGAGAAATACTGCTGCAATAATTGCAAATGCTGTTAGCGCTACAACACCTGCATATTTTTTCTTTTTTTGGATCCTTACTTCGCCTTCAATAACCTTATCCATAGATAGATTTATGGCATATTCATTCCAATCCAAATGCCAAAAGCAAATAGCTGAAAATGAATGAGTTATTTAGTTTTTGAAGAATAAATCTGTCCGTTATCGGACAAACTGTTTGATAGCGGAAAATGGCAGTGAATATGTCTGGTTTTTTTGCCCGGGAGGCGGTGAGGCGGGAAAGAAGTATTGGAAAGGCGCTACGCTTTGGAAGACACTACCCTTGTTTTATGTCTTGCCAGTCGGTATCAAATATAAAATTTTCAACCCTGTATTTCTTCCCGTATCCCCGGCTCCCCGGCAAAAAAACGCTTTACACGCGTGAAGCGCTCTTAAAAATTACTGGAAAGAAGTATTGGATAGGCGCTTTGAACAGAATGGAGAAAACAGTTATATCATTACAAAAGCTATAAATTTTTTCTTCCCGTCTGCACGCCTTCCCCGCCTGCCAAAGCTGGCGGGCAGGCCGGCTATACTTTTTTGCCGGGGAGACGGAAAATGCGGGAAGGTTCGGGAAAGAATACATCAGCGGATAAATATTAAATTGCATTAAGTACTCCCCGAACATATCCTACACTTTCTGCTAACCCAGGCAAAGGATCATTTTCATCTTTCTCGTATTCTATTGCCACATAACCTTTGTAATTCATTTTTACGAGAGTCTTCATGACTTTTGGAATATCTATAACACCTCTGCCTATTTCGGTAGACTCACCGTCTTCGGCAGTTTTATCAACATCTTTTAAATGCATATCCAAAAGCCGATCCTTATACTTCAGCAACATGGCAGCTGGATTTTCGCTGATTCTTTGTACATGTCCGATATCAATGCACAATCCAATTTTCGGATCGAGGTTTTTTATTTTTGCATATACATCATTTACACTACGGTATAAATTATCACCGGGACCATGGTTATGAATTGCCAGTTTGATACCGGAGCTTTTTACCTGTTCATTTACAAAAGGCAATAACTCATAAGTCGGCACACCAATGATCATGTTAAAGCCAGCGGCTTTGGCATAGTTGAACGCATTTTCCACTTCGGCTTTTGTTTTCATATAGATTACGCCACCGCCATATAAATCCAAACCTGCTGCGCGAACTTTCGCAGCGAGCTGCCGAACGGTATCGGGTGGAGCATCCAAAGGCATGTGCATGGACTTTAACGTAATAGTTGCCAACCCGAGCCGTGTGGACATTTTGATAGTATCATCCAAATTAAATTTCCTTAAGGTATATGAAGCCAGTCCTAATTTCATTACTCCTTTGTCGGCTTCATCCAATTGCACGAGAGCATTTGCTGATGGGGCAGCAATTGCACCTCCAAAGCTCAATGCGGTTAATTTGAGAAATTGATTTCGGGAAAATTTCATGATGACAGGCGTTAAGATTTGAAAACGTTGATAGAAAAGGAATTAATATCAATCACCACTCAGGCATTGAAAAACCAATTTGTAAAATTCCGGATGCGATTGCCATGTTTGTCCGGTAACTAACTTGCCGTCTCTTACAGCTTCAGCTTTATTGCTGTATTTGCCTCCATAAGCGACAGCTTCTGAATGCACGTGTTCATAACAGGTAAGGTTTTTATCTTTTACCAAACCAGCTACTGTGAGAATTTGAATACCATGACAAATAGCGAATACAAACTTTCGGGATTGATCAAAATCCTGTACAATTTTAATTACCAAAGGATCGTGACGTAAAAATTCCGGTGCTCTGCCTCCAATCAACAGTATGGCTTCATAATCGGCCACATTCACGTCGGCAAATATAATATCCGAGCTCACACGATATCCGGGACTTTCCCTGTAGGTATCCCAGCCGGGTTCCATTTCGTGTATCACGAGGTTGAGGCTTTTTACTTTATTCGAAGCAATCACGGGAATATAATCCGCTTCCATAAATCGGTGTATGGCATAAAGGGTTTCGTAACTTTCACCCGCATCGCCTGTAATGATGAGTATTTTCTTTTTTTCCATGCTTAAATATAAATCTATTTTTAAAGTTCGGCGAGTCTCTGAAATATAGATTTATGTGGGGAATTATTGGGACTGTGAGTCCGAAGTAGTTTATTTGGCCGGATATACAAACATTGTAATATTGAGAGTAGAAAACATTAATAAACTGACATAAAAAAACCCTCATTTTCACAAGGGTAATTTGAATGCGTATCTATAGGCAGGTTAGCAAACGGCATGGAATATAGAAAGTATAAATAAATCATGCCAGCAAATAGTTCCTGACCGATTTAAATCAGACTATCGATTTTTTCCAGTAAAATTTTTGCCGTTTTTTCTGTTATCCCGCTTGCGAGCACTTTTTCTTTTTCTCCATACAGAATGCATACTTTATAATTTTTTTCTCTTAAACTGGCGCGCATCGCTTCTCCGGCAGCAGCACTCATTGCAACACCTGCATTACCTGCTGCCTTCATCGCGCCGGGTACACCATACCCTCCTGACTCCTGGATTAGTGTATAGCCTTTTTCCCCTTTAGGAGATTTTATATACATGCTGTGAATGTCTTTGTACGGATAACTAGTGCCATTGATAATGATGCCGGTTTCGCTTAACGTAAACCTGCCGCCTGTTCTGAAAATATTGAGCAGAAAAACTATGCCCGCAGCGATACCTACAGTATAAAAAATCCATACTGTTATTCCCGTCGATAACGATTTTGCTGATTGGAGCGCAAGATAACCACCGATGACCAATGCGGGCCATAGCATAGGCAGTGCCATTTTAAATCCAAGCTTTGCTTTTTTGTAAGTGAAGTGGTGATTTTTTCCTTCACTGTTTACATTAAAAGAATAATTTGCTGTAGCAGTATTCATGTTATTTAATTGAGGTGAAAAATTGGTTTAGTCTATTCCAAAAGCATATGCATCGGTACTCGTGGCGTTGGCTACCGGTTTGCCGGTGAAGAAATATTCTCCGGTACCAAGCACTTTTCCAGGCGTAATTTCAAATACGCCTTCTTTTATTTTGGTGATATTGATTGTTATAACATCCTCTCCTGTTGAAACGCCTTTGAAGGTGCTTACTTTCATACTCGCGACTTCTCTTTTTCCTTTTGCCGATTTGACTTTATACAGCACCAGCTCAGGCAGATTGCTTCCACCTGTATTGATAAGAAAACTCTGTTTATTGCCGCTTTTTATTCTGATATCTGATTTCCCGCCATCAACCTGTAACATGCTGGCACCACTCATAAAACCTTGTTTTGTCCTGATGCCTGCTGTCAATTTTTCCAATGGTTTTGAAGGTTGCCCATCGGTGTGTTGTACATACACATGATTCATCATCTCAAGTGCTCCAGTTTCAACAGGTGCCACCGCTGTGGCTGCGTTAATGGCCGGAGCTACCGGTTTAGCTTCAACGACTTTCCCACTTTGTTTGTCGATCATGGCTTTGATAACAGGTCCGGATACCCCTGCC
>JANPJC010000104.1:0-51994 GCA_031425315.1 Chitinophagales bacterium | reverse complement strand
GTCACCATTCTCGATTCAAAAACACTGGAAAGAATTCCGGAAAATACACTTGACCAAATATTCAGGGGATGGGTGCCGGGTACCAACAGTTTTGACGTGGGAGATGAGCCGGAGGGATTTCCCACTTTAAGTATCAGAGGTGCAGGAGGGGCTGTCTCGCTTACAACTATTGCAGTTTATATCGACGGAATCGAATATGCAGGTGGATCAGGATATCTAAGTCAATTGGATAAGAATAATATTGACCGTATTGAAATAGTCAGGGGGCCGGGAGCAGCTACGATGTATGGTACTGGTAGCAATGCCGGTATCGTACAGATTTTTACCAAGAAGGGAAAATCAGGTCGCAGCACTGTTAACGTATTGAGCAGCGTCGGGTTTATTAAAAGTAAATGGGTGAATAAAGATCCGTTTCAGCAAATGCATAATGTTGAGACAATTACCGGTTTCAAAAAAGCAGCGTTAACACTTGGTGGATCATATAGAACAGCTGGCGGTTATATGCCTGATGGAGGGGAAAAAAATAAAGGTTTTTATGGGGGTGTAAATTTTAAAACCGGGAAGCTCCAGGTAAATCTTAACGCCCGCTATAATACCAGAAATTATAATTTAACGCGAAGCCCGTTGTACGATACCGCCATAAATCCCAGGACAGATTTAATAATAGAGCCTCTCCCAGGTTTAATCACTCCCATCTATCTTTGGTTTAACGTTAAGCCGTCCCTTCCTCGAAACAAAAAAGGGATCACGGAAACTTATATTACCGGCATAAATTTATCCCACCAAACGCGCGACAACTGGGTAAACAATCTTGATATTGGTTATACAGGTAATCACGTCCAGGAAATTCCATTCTTAAGAGATACTATCCCTCTTCAAAGGCAATATGTTGCTAATAATATCGACGTAACCACCTTGCGTTATTCCAATGTGTTGAATCTTCGAAGCGGAGTAGATGGGCCTGAAGCTGTTATATCCAGTGGAGCAGAGTACAAAAAATATTCAAGTTCCCTAGCGATTACAAGAGCTACTGCAGCAAACACCTTATTTGAAAAGGATCCGGACAATAAAAATTATGCTTTTTTTGTACAGGCAAATCCTTCTTATAAAAACGTCTATTTAACGTTAGGGATGCGATATGAAAAAAATGAACTTTTTGATGCCTCATGGAATCCCCGGTTGGGAATAACAACAAATTTTGAGATAAAGTCTTTAATCTTTAAGCCACGAATTTCATGGGGAAAAGGAATTACGGCACCCTCCTATGAAAATCGATTTGGACACCCGCCCAATGTCAGCACCGTTATTTACGCGAACCCTGATATTCTACCACAAAGTCAGCAGGGATTTGATTATGGCCTGGAGATATATGATAAAAAAGGTGACTTCAGATTTGAAGCAGTGTATTACGACAATGTTTTACAAGACATGTTTGCGGAGCAAGTCCTGGGGCAGGATACAACAGATCCCAATATTTCAGCATTTAAATATCTCAATATAGGAAAAGTATCAAACAGGGGTTGGGAGTTTGCAGGTGAATATCGAATAAATCGCCTTAGCCTGCGGGGAACATTTTCTATTATGAATTCCACCGTTATAGATACTACCGGAACATATCTCCTTCCACAATTAGAGGCGGCTGTCGGTAATAGAATGTACAATCTTCCCCGGCATACTGCGGGACTTAACTTGACCTATTATTTTCTAAAACTGTTTGGAAAAACTGACAAAGGTTCGGTTTCACTGAATGTTACCGAAGTAGATGGAGTAAGAAATATAGACCGTACAACTTACACTATCGATGTCTCTTATGGTCGTATTGCATATAACCCTGACTTTTTTGGTTACCCATTCCAGAATTCGGGAGTGTTCAGGTTTGGATTATATGTAGACTATCATATCCAACAAGATTTGCGTTTTTTTATTCAGGGTAATAATATTTTCAACAGCTATAAGTATGAGTATTCCACTAGTTACCCCACACATGGGGCTAGCTGGTTATTCGGGTTGAAGTACAATTTCACAAAAGAAGATAAATGAAAAGCTATAAATATATACACAAGCTTGTGTGATCAATACGGCTTGATGCTATGACCTGTTAGCGTGAAGATGGTTTTTTGCATCCTTCATTAATCTGAAAGTAATTTTAAATTGGAGGTGATTATTTAAAGCACCTCAGATTTTACTGTGTTTAACTCTTCTTAATTTTGTTTTTCCTTCTAATGCTGGTAATATTGTCTATCTGCCTATTGGGAAAAGTATGGTTGGTTCATTGAATATTTCTGCATTATATTTTAATCAGTTTGCTGCAGAAAACAAATTCATTTCTTTATCTGGAATTAGAAAGTTTTTTCATACGCAGTTAGTTTTGGTTGTAAGGGATGTTTACACATCCCTTATTCTTTAATAAGAGTAGCATTCCCATTCGGATGGTTACCGCACATTTAACTGTGAATAACTCAAATTATATGAATTTCTTTGCAGATAATACTATTATTGGCCTTCTGTTCATACTCACGGATACTATTAAACGATGATTCCATCCGCTTTAAATATTGCTACTTTTGCGGAATACATTGAGACCATTAAGATGTTATATAGGGTAGACGAAGATTTTAGGATACTCTGCGATGACTATGCTACCAGCAAGATGAATACAGAAAAATTCAAGGGATTAGGATTCAATGACCGCGTAAGTGAGTTGGATTACCAACAACTTTCTCTCGACCTTGAAAAAGAAATAATCGACTATGTAAACGGGTTACGTTGATCCGGTTAATGCAAACCTTTCTCCCTCAAATTCCTCCATTCATATTTTTTCTGCAAAAAATTTTCACAATCGGATAGCCTTGCGTGTTTCGCGAGGGTAAAGCGCATTTTTTTAAGCCTGGTTTGAAACGAAAAAGGTTTTGAAAGCATGCACGTATATCGGAATTCAACGCACAGAAGTCATTATTAACACCAAAAGAAAGGAAGAATGAAAATCATTTTGACATTTGTCAGTTTTATGCTGCTAAACATCACCCAGGGGCAATATACGCAGCAGCTCAAGGGAACAGTTTCTGACCAGATTTTACAGCAACCTCTCCAGGGCGCCACCGTTATGCTTGAGGGTACCGGGTTGTCGACAACCACAGATAATGAGGGAGCATTCAGATTCAAAAGTCTGAAAATTGGCAGTTATAAACTTGTGGTTTCCTTCTCCGGGTATAAAGAAACAACGCTTGAAAATATCGTAATCAACTCAGGAAAAGAGACCGTCATTAATGTTGTTTTGGAAGCAGACATCCGTTCAGAAAATGAAATTGTTGTCAAAGCCCTGTCAAAAAAGAATAAACCGATCAATGATTTAAGCATAGTGAGTGCGCGGGCATTTACTGTGGAAGAAACGCAGCGATATGCAGCATCTGTGAACGATCCATTACGAATGGCTACTGCATTTGCCGGAGTAATGGCCAACAGCGATGGCAACAACAGTATTATTATCCGGGGCAATTCACCAACAGGATTATTATGGAAGATGGAAGGCATGGATATCCCAAATCCGAATCATTTTACAACGCCGGGAAATAGTGGTGGTGGAATTTCAATTTTGAGTTCGCAGCTGTTATCAAATTCTGATTTCGTTACATCTGCGTTTGCTGCAGAATATGGTAATGCACTCAGCGGTGTGTTTGATCTTAAATTAAGAAAAGGAAATAATGAAAAACGTGAATATACTTTCCAGGCTGGTGTTTTAGGTCTTAATGTTGCAATCGAAGGACCCTTTTCTAAAAAATATAAAGGATCATACTTAGTAAATTACCGTTATTCGACTTTATCATTATTGGCAAAAGCCGGTATTATACCCCGAAACGGAGCCACGAATTTCCAGGATCTGGCCTACAATTTTTACCTGCCTGCAGGCCAGCTGGGAACCTTTACTGTATTTGGTTTTGGTGGTTTAAGTGATCAGCAGTTTAAGGCAAATAAAGATTCTTCAAAATGGGAATCGCAGGCAGACCGGTATTCAAGTGATTTCTTTTCCAACACAGCAATGACCGGTTTAACCCACTCGATAATTGCAGGAAATAAATTAAATATTAAATCGGGCATTGGCTACTCCTATACCAAAATGGGATTGGATGCATTGTATGCTGAGGATGACCTATCATTAAAGAAAACTTATGGTGATGAGAATTTTATCAAAAAATGGATTTTTAATTCAACTCTTAATTACAAGTTCAATAATAAACTTAACATGCGTGCGGGTGTAATGACAAATCTAATCAGCTATTATTTTTTCCAGGAGTCGCGCGAACATGAAAATGCACCGTTATTGGAAAGAGTGAACGCCTCAGGGAATACATCCACTCAGCAGATTTTTGCACAGGCGCAATACAGGCCGCTGGATAAACTCAGCCTTAGTGCAGGTCTTCATTATTTCAGGTTGCAGCATAATAACACTTCATCTTTAGAACCACGCTTTTCCGCGCGTTGGAATATCGGCAGCAAAAGCAGTATAGCTGCTGGATATGGCCTCCACAGCCAGATGCAGACGCTAAACGTTTATTTTGCACAGCAGAAAAATCCCGATGGCGGTATCAGTTTGCCCAATAAAAGTCTGGAACTGACTAAAGCGCATCATTATGTTGTGTCTTATAACTATCGTGTTACTAAAAACTTCAATGCAAGAGTTGAATTGTATTATCAACAGTTATTCAATGTACCTGTAAGCGTTTATGACAGCAGTACACTTTCAACACTTAACATTCAATATGAGTACTTCACTAACCCTTTGGAAAATACAGGTAAGGGAAGAAACTATGGAGTCGAACTTTCTCTGGAACGGTACCTGCAAAACAATTTTTATCTCACATTAAGCAATTCCTTTTATCAGTCGAAATATAAAGCGCGCGATGGTATTGAACGCAACACCCGTTTTAATGGTAATTACATTATCACATTAATTGCCGGTAAGGAATTTTTAAATGAACGAAAGGGTATGACAGTCGGCATCAACATCAAAACCATTTTTGCTGGCGGTATGCGCGATACACCTATTGACTTCGTGGCATCGCAGCAGGAGGGCTACACGATATATAAAGAAAAGGAAGCCTTTACATTGCAGAACAGTCCTTACTTCAGAACTGATTTAAGACTGAGTGTGAAATTTAACAGGAAGCGTTTCACCAGTACATTGTCGCTGGATATTCAGAATGTAAGTAACCGGTTAAATGTGTTCAGCAAAGCATATGACAGGGAAAAGGATGAAGTGGTGACCTATTATCAAACCGGCATTATTCCGGTATTTAACTATAAAATTGATTTTTAACTCATTGATTTGGCTGTTTAAATGACATGCAAATAGCTAAGTATGACAGCTTTTCAGCGGAGGGACGGCTGATCAGGTAATAAATGCAGGGAATTCAAATTGGTACTGCACTTGATACAATAATGGCAGCAAAAAGTTAAAAGCGTTTGCAGGTGATATTAGTCACCTGCATTCCTTTTTTAATACCGAACTTACGGGTGTAACTATTTTCGATAATATCTGTAAAGATTTTTTGTTCAGGGTCATTAATTATTCAGCAGAAAAAATGGAGTACAAAGATTATTATAAAGTTTTGGGGGTGGACAAAAAAGCTACACAGGAGGAAATTAAAAAAGCCTTCAGGAAGCTAGCAGTGAAATATCATCCGGATAAAAATCCAGGAGATAAAGAGTCAGAGAACCAGTTCAAACTGGCTAATGAAGCCAATGAGGTATTAAGTGATCCTGAGAAGAGGAAAAAGTATGATGAGCTTGGTCAGAACTGGAATAAATATCAGCACGCCGGTGGCCAGGGCGGCAGTCCTTTTGGACAAGGCTTTGGTACAGGTGGGCAGCAGTACCATTATGAAGGGGATTTAAATGATTTCTTCGCTGGTGCTGGTGGTGCAGAAGGCAATTCCGGTTTTTCTGATTTCTTTGATGCATTTTTTGGTGGTGGCCGGTCAACAGGCAAAACAAAGAAAGGAAGAACAAATGGTTCGTCACGGCTAAAGGGACAGGACCTGGAAGCAGCAATGGAAATTTCACTTGATGAAGCATACAATGGTGCAAGCAGATTAATTCAATTGCCTAATGAAAAGTTGCGCATCACCACAAAGCCTGGTGCTTACGATGGTCAAAAACTGAGAATTAAGGGAAAGGGTAGCACTGTGGGTTCCGGAGAACCCGGCGATTTATTTGTACGAATTAAACTTCAGCCTGATGAACGATTTGAGCGCAAAGGTGATGACCTCTATAAAGACCACGAATTGGACGTGTATACGGCTATACTCGGCGGAGAAACGATTGTGGCAACTATTACCGGCAAAATAAAAGTGAATATCAGTCCGGGCACTCAAAACGGAAAACAACTGAGGGTAAAGGGAAAAGGTATGCCTGTGTATGGTACAACAACTCATGGTGATTTATACATCACATTCAAAGTGAAAATTCCCGAGCAATTGACTGCTGAGCAGCAGGCTTTATTTCAACAACTTAAAAATATTTCATGATGGAAAATTTTCAACAGATAATTAATGGTGACAAACCTGTGTTGGTGGATTTTCATGCAGAGTGGTGCGGGCCGTGTAAAGCAATGACGCCAGCGATTTCTGCTATTGGCAAAGAAGTACAGGGAAAGGCGCGTGTGTTGAAAATGGATATTGACCGCAATCCCGCAGTGTCCTCACAATTTAATGTTCAGGCCGTGCCTACATTTATAATCTTCAAAAATGGCTCGCCGGTTTGGCGGCATTCGGGTATGCTGGACAAAAGCAGTTTACAGCAGAAGCTTTTATCTTATTCCTGAATCAATAAATTTTCCCGCTCCTTTCCGTCTCGCCTGCGAAGAGGCGCAATTCTCTGCCTCAGCAAGCACCAGCGCAAATACAGGCCGGTGAGGCGGTGAGAACGGTAACGAATACACGGGAATAAATACAAAAAGCAGACCTGGAGGCTACAAATATTTTTTCCGCACCTTTCCGTAGTTTCCGTCTTTCCGGCAAAAAAGCACCCAGGTAAATACAGGCCAGTGAGGCGGTCTTGCCTGAGGCGAGGCGGGAACTAATACATGGGAATAAATACAAAAAGCAGACCTGGAGGCTACAAATATTTTTCCCGCACCTTTCCGTAGTTTCAGTCTTTCAGGCAAAAATGCACCAAAGCAAATATAAGTCTGTGAGGCGAGACCGTCTCCTCAGCGTGTATTATCTTGAGGAAATATAACGCCACCTATCACAACTCAAATTGATATGCCATCTTTAAATCCTCCAATATTATTTATTGTTTTTTGCTTTTTAATGTCTGCCATCTCCTGCAGCAATGAAAAAAAGCAAAGCCAATTTGATTTGATAGAAACAGCTGATGGTATCAGTATTACAGAAAACAATTCCCCTGTACTTTATTACCAGCGTAGTGAAAAAGTATTGAATGACTCCATGCGGTTCAGCAATTTTATTCACCCGCTGTTTACACCTGGCGGAGATACATTAACTGAAATATTTCCGGATGATCATCCTTTCCATCGTGGTGTATACTGGGCATGGCACCAGGTATTCATTGACTCTTTGGATGCAGGTGATTTATGGATTATGAAAAATATCAGGCAGTCAGTTGATAGCGCAAGTGTACATACTGCCGATAACAATGCCGTTATAAAAACTTTGGTAAGTTGGTTCAGTCCCCTTTACGAAAACAATAAATCATTTCTGCAGGAGCGCAATTCCATTACAATTCATCCGAAGGAAAATGATATCCGGAAAATTGATTTTGAAATTCAATTGCATGCATTAACCAATAATGTGCGGATTGGCGGTTCCGATGATGAAAAAGGTTATGGAGGATTCTGTTTGCGGCTACGTTTACCTGAACAGATTTTATTTACTTCATCGGGTGGAAAAGTTGTTCCGCAACTACTGCAAGTTAACAGTGGAAAATGGATGGATTTTTCGCGGCCATCTCAAATTCTGCAGGATAGTATCGGGATAGCAATTCTAAGTCATTCCTCTCTGCCGTTTTTTCCGGCACCCTGGATATTGAGACAGAGCGGAAGCATGCAGAATATTGTTTTTCCTGGCAGAAATCCAATTGGCCTGGGCAAAAATCCGGTGATTCTTAGATACAGACTGATTGTTCATTCCGGCGGAGTTTCGAAAATCAACTTAAATCAATTACAGCGGGAATATGAAAATGAAAATTGATTACTTCTTTTTTCTTTTTCCGGTGAATGTTCCTTCTCCGATAGTGCCATAAATAGATTTTCCGTCCATATTATTCTTCGAAAACGTGCCGACATATTTTACGGTAATTTCCCTGATCGTATACTCAAACTCGAAATTGTTACCTTTTACTTTTCCCGTAACAGGAGCTTCACCAAACTGGCCTTTATAATGGCCTGTAATAGTGCTGTCTTTTTCCTGTTTGAGGTCAAAAACAGGCTTTCCGTTCCCCTGGCTGGTTATTACATTTAATTGCCATCTGCCACTGATATCGGCTGATTGCGCGAATACATGCAGCGACAAAAACAATAAGCAAAAAGCAAAACCAGCAGACAGGCCGAATAATAAATGCTGCTTTTTCATTTTTGATTTTTGAATTGGGATAAAAGTATAAAATCTCTTGTACAACTATACGGGCGATTTTGGTATAATCGGCAGAATGGCAGTTTAATAAGGTTTTTCAATTGTGAATCAATGTCGTTTAATTAAGAAAAACAGGAAATCTTAGCGTGGCTTTTTTGAACCACATCCTCCTCCGTTTCACTTCGGCGGCCAGGTAGGCATATTAGTTGAATACATGAAAAATGTCTATGCGCCCTATGTGAGTTTGTGGCGGATGTTTGCTTGGGAGGCCATCTACAGAATACTGTAAAGTTTGATTTGATCCATTCCTTAACTGAACGACATTGAATTGTGAATGGCGAAAATGAAGGGCTGGAATAGATTAAAAGGGAAACCTTAAGTCGGGATTTAATCCAACTTAATTGCCTCTGTAAATGAATGGAACAATTAAAGCAGAGGAGGCCTTATTTATTGGCCGACTGATATATTACATTCAGCAATGATTTGTTATTGCGGCTATCCTGCATCAATTGCCAGATCATCACCCCGGCAGCATTGCTGCTTTTGGCAAATTTTACCTTCTCCTCAATCGTTGCCAGGCCATTGTAATAAATTTTGCCACCATTTGTTGTAACGGAATCTGAATTTTCTGCTCCAGGGTATTGCAGAATAAGATTGTTATAGGAAATTGAAGGCGGTGCATTGTTGCCGAAGCCATAACCATAGAATGGAAGGCCAATTAAAAGTTTGTTGGAAGCAATGCCTCGGGTTCCGTTATAATAATTAAAATCATCAACCGCCATCTGAAAGGGCGAATGTGCACCAGGCATAGAAGTATTCCATGGGCCGGTTTTATCGTACGACATAATATTGATAAAGTCGAACCGGTTCAATGTGGAATCATGAAATTCATTTGCGTTCCATGAAGCCAGTGCTGCTGTCATCAGTTTGCCTTTTGCTCTTAAGGCGGTTGATAATTCAGCGACAAATCCAGGATAATCATCATTGATCAGCTCATTTTCCAGATCGACGTCAACGCCGCTAAAGGAATATTTTTCTGAAAACTGTACAATGTGGTTGATAAATGCGATGCGTCGAGCGGGTTTAATTAATTCTTCCAGCTGAGCCGGAGGATCTCCGCCGCCAATGGAAAAGTAAACACGGATTTTTTGCGCAGATAATGTGGCTACGACACTTGTGAATGCTTCATTACCCTGAAAGTTTCCACTGGTATCCGGATCTATAAAGGCAAGATTTACGTCAGTTAGTTGCGAAATATTCACATTGGATAAATCATTCTGCCAGTTGTTGTCGCTAAACAGGTAGCCTAAAATCCGGAATGTTCCGATTGATCCACCAGCATTTTCGTTTTTAGAACGGGAACAGCTGACTGCAAAAAATACAATTGCTAACAGTAAAAGATATACTCCTATGTAATGCAGTTTTGATGGACGGATTTTATTTTTCATTCTTGCAACAAGTTAATGCATCATTTGCATTTTTCTTTTAAGCCATACAGATATGCAGTCTTTGAGTTCGGTAATAAAAACCTTGAAATTCGCTCCAATCAAAGGTTTCGCTTAATTATTGCATAAATATCAGGGTTGAAATGACCTGTTGCGTTAATAACCGAAAAGCCTTACAACCGTTACAACGGCGACGGTTGACTGAAGATCATGTGACGGTAAAAGTCTGTTATCTTAAATGAATTAAAAACTGGCTTGAGTTTTGCTTTTGACCGTTCACCGCTTGTTTATTTCCATCATTTGTAATTGCCATTGTCACATTTTCCTGTAAGTGTTTGTCAGGTTATATGAAAGCAGCACAAACGCTGCAATACAATTTGTGAATTAACATACGGTTAGAATTTGATAAGGAATTTTCTGCAGACCTTGAAGCTGTTAAAAATTTACCTCCTTATCCAATTGAAACTAAATCGCCAACTAACTATGAAATTTTTATTATTCATATTTGCTGTTTCAGGTTGCTTCTCACTGTCGGCACAAATGCACGCAGTATCATTTGAAAATACCTGGAGAAAAGGATCAAATGTTGTTTATGCCGGTGTTGTAAATGAATTGATCATTTTAGGAAATTCAAAAGAATTTACTGAAATCAGATCTTCTGCCGGAACATTAATCAGAAGGGGAGATACGCTCCTGGTTAAAAATAATAGCCTTGGTCCTTTTACAATAGAATTGATCGCCGGGGAGGAAGTCGATACTTTTTTGCTAAAAACAGAATTACTTCCCCAACCTGGCGTATCGCTAACAGGCGGAGGGGTAGAGGAATCGGTATTGTCAAAAGCTAAGGTGCTTGAAAATGGTACCTTAAATGTTTTTGCCCGGTTAAAAAGTAATGAAGACCTGTTCGACCAGTATGAATTGATTCAGTACGAAATTACCATAGGCAATAATTCATATAAAGTGAATGAAAGCGAATTTACTCCCGAACTTAAGGAGGCCATTCTAGCCATGATTCCCGGAAAAAGTATCTCGGTTAACTATCTCTGCCTTCGAAACAAGGAAACCGGCAAAAAGGTCAGACTCGATATTCATAAGGTTTTCAGAGTTGATTAAATTTTCCTTTAATCAGTATCTTAACTTTCTCATCACTTTCGAGTTTTTATGCATTCATAAGTCGCTCGCAATCATTTGTTTTAATTCAAAATTGAATATGTGCTGAACTGTACAACAGCATCCGCATTAAAACGTTTTTACACGGTATAAGAAACTGTAACACAGTTGTGGTTTCATTTTTGCATAATGTTGCACAAGTAAATGAAAATGAAGGGCATATCACCAGCAAGGTGATTTTGTTCCGACATATTATTGAATCAAAATATCCTGTAATGAAAAAGTTTCTCCGGATTTTCGGTATTGTATTCGTTTTGATACTCGTTACCCTGTTCTTACTCCCTATTCTTTTTAAAGGAAAGATTCTGGCGGTGGTGAAAAAGGAAATGAATAACAGTTTGAATGCGCGAGCTGATTTTGCGGATGTGGACATTTCATTTTTCAGATCATTTCCAAGGCTTGCAGTTGGCATCGAAAAACTTCATATAATGGGGAATGGAACTTTCGCAAGGGATACACTCATTTCAGCAGATAAAATTGATGTAGCTGTAAATATGCTCAGCCTTTTCGATCCGTCTGATATTAAGGTCTACGCTGTGGCATTAAACAATCCCCGTATACATGCCATTGCCGATAAACAGGGAAGAGTGAACTGGGATATTGTGAAACCTTCTGAAGAATCAACAGCCGTTGCTGACAGTTCTGCCTCATTTAACCTTGATCTGCATCACTACGAAATTAATAACGGAACAATTATCTATGATGATCGCCTGGGTGATATGTTTATGCAAATCGATGGACTGGATCATGAAGGAAGTGGCGATATCGGATCAGATATCTTTACCTTATCAACAAAAACCAAAACAGAGTCAGTCTATTTTAATTATGGAGGTGTTCCATATCTTAATAATACTGCCGTTAACCTGGATGGCGATTTTAATATCAATACAACCACCAGCGAGTACAAATTTGATAAAACAAAATTGTCATTAAATGGCCTGAACGTGTCGTCTGATGGAGTCTTTTCTATTGTCGATGACAGTACTTATGCAATGGATATTCGTTTTGATGCACCTGAAGCTGATTTTAAATCAATCCTTTCATTAGTACCTGCCCTTTATAAAAATGATTTCAAAAGTTTGAAAACAAGTGGTACCGCGCTTTTTAGCGGTTTTGTAAAAGGCAAATATTCTCCACAGGATATTCCTGCATATAATGTAAAACTGCAGGTTAAAGATGGCTTTTTCCAATACCCTGATTTACCAGGCAATGTAAAAAATGTAAATATCGTTTTGAATGTAGATAATCCGGATGGCATTACAGATCACACTGTACTTGATCTTTCGCAGGGGCATCTTGAAATGGATAATACTCCTTTTGATTTTAAAGTCCTTTTGAAATATCCAATGACCCGTCAAAACATTGATGCAGCTGTAAAGGGCAAACTGGATTTGTCTCAGATCAGTCGCTTCGTTAAGTTGGGTGCTGACACTAAACTATCGGGTATGCTGAATGCGGATGTAACAGCGAGGGGAGACGTGGCGGTGATCAGTCAGCAAAAACCAGGTGAATTTAGCGCGAAAGGATTTATTGATATTGATAAACTGTATTATTCTTCAGATAGTTTCCCGCAGCCAATTCAAAATACCAGCGCTAAAATTCAAATCGATAATCCGGATGGAGTGGCCGATCATACTGTGATCAGCATTCCAGTTGCACATGTGGAAGTTGGAAAAGATAAAGCAGATATCACTTTGGAGCTGCGCAATCCTGCAACTGACCCCGTTTTTAATGGAACAATAAAAGGTGGTTTTGATTTAGCCAGTGTAAAACAGTTTTACAGTTTTGAACCGGGTACGGCACTTTCAGGCGACGTGTTTGGAGATATCGGTTTCAATGGTAAGAAATCATTTATCGACAAGGAACAATACGAAAAGGTGAATATGGCAGGAACTGTTAGCGGCAAGTCGATAAAATACACCACCAGTGAATACAAAGATGGTGCAGATATCGCCAATGTTAATCTGACATTTAACCCGGCTCGTGTTGTAATTAATGAAGTGAAAGGTGCCTTCGAAAAAACCGACTTTACTGCATCGGGCAGTTTTGATAACGTTATTGGTTATGCGTTAAAAGATGAGCCATTGGCAGGTTCATTGAAATTAAATGCAGGGACTATAGACTTGAATAAATGGATGGGTACTTCTCCGTCAACAGATACTGCTGCTGCTTCATCATCAGCTCCATTCGCGGTTCCTGCCAATATGCGATTTAATATGGATGCATCGGCAAACAAATTGATCTACGACAAAGTAGAATATAGTAATCTTATTGCCAGTTTGTTGATTGCCGACGAGAGGGTGGAATTGAAAAATGTTACAATGAATGGATTGGACGGAACGATTGGTATGACTGGGTTGTATTCAACCAGGGATAATCCTTTAAAACCTGTAATCGGTATTACTTATTCGGTAAAGGATATAGATGTACAAAAAACATTTGCAGCATTTAACACTGTCAGGGCGCTTATGCCTGTAGGGAAATTTATATCAGGGAAACTATCATCCCAGTTGAAATTAAATGGAATATTAAATGGTGAAATGTCGCCAGAACTGAGTTCGTTGACAGGCAGCGGTGATCTGTTTATACTTGAAGGTTTTTTAAGCAAATTCGCCCCGATGGAGAAAATCGGAGACGCGCTGAATATTAAAGAACTTAACAATATAAGTCTGCGTGATGTCAAAACATTTTTTGCTGTCAATAATGGAAAGGTCTTAGTAAAGCCTTTTAATGTAAAGGTGAAAGATATTAACCTGGAGATAGGTGGCATGCATGGACTGGATCAATCATTAGACTATGTAGTCAATGTAAAAGCTCCTTCATCTATAATTGGCGACAAAGCGTTGTCGTTGGCTAATAATCTCTCCAAAGAAGCTTCAAGCCGCGGGCTGCAAATGAAGATCGATGATAATATTCAGTTCCACGTAGGAGTGGGCGGTACCATAACAAATCCGCAAATAAAAGTTGATCTGAAAGAAACGGCAACATCCTTAGCAACAGAACTTAAAAAGCAGACACAGGATTTTGTAAAAGCAGCAGTTGACAGTTCGAAAAAAGCAGCAGAGGACACTTTAAATTCAGTTAAGAATGCATTGATTAATGAAGCAAAGGACGAATTAGCAAAACAGTTACTGGGCACTAAAGATACTTCTAGTGAGAAATCAACTTCAGTTACTGATTCCAAAAAACGATTGGAAGAATCAGGAAAAGGGTTGCTCAAAAGTTTAATTAAGAAAAAGAAACCAGCTGATTCGACGAACAAGTGAGGCGTGTTTTTAACCTTCTAAATATTTAACTTAGTTGACGCTAAGACCTGACAGGTTAACCGGAAGCTATGAATCAACTCAAATTTTTATTTTTTATTGAGGCGCTGCTGGTATGTTTTATTTCGGCTGCACAAAATCAGGTGACGTTGATAGATAAGGATGCCACTGCGGAAACAAAAATTCTTGCACATAACCTCCATATTATTTCGGGGGAACATGTTTTATTTGGTCATCAGCATGCAACTGAATATGGCCATGGGTGGGCAGGTGATACTGATCGTTCTGATGTAAAATCTGTGACTGGTTCTCATCCGGCAGTAATTGGGGTTGATATTATGGGCCTCTCCGGACTGCCGGAACAAACCGTTGAGAAAAATTTATTACAGCTATCAGAAAATGTTTCGGCTACATATAACCGTGGTGGTGTGGTCACTGTTGCCTGGCATTTGTCTAATCCTGCATCCGGTGGAAGCTTTTACTGGAAAGACTCTGTTTCTAAACCTGCAGTAAAATTGATTATTCCCGGTGGGTCTCATCACGATGAATACAAGAAAATATTAAAAACAGTAGCCCGGTTTGCAAATTCAACCAAAGGTGCCGACGGTAAAAAAGTCCCGATGATATTCAGGCCATTTCATGAATTTGATGGGGGATGGTTTTGGTGGGGGCATCCGCATTGCACAAAAGAAGAATTTATCTCATTGTGGAAATTTACGGTGTCCTATTTACGTGACAGTTTAAGTGTCCATAATTTTATTTATGCATTCAGTCCCGACAATAAATTTTTTAATGAGGAACAGTTCCTTGACCGCTATCCGGGCGATGAATGGGTTGACATGATTGGAATGGATAACTATGGTGATTTTGGTCGCGATGGAAAATACAATTTAAGCGACGGCGTAAGAAAATTATTGATAGTATCCGATGTTGCGAAGAAAAAAGGGAAACTTGCAGCCTTTACGGAAACTGGCCTGGAGTCCATTCCGAACCCCAAATGGTGGACTGAGGTTTTATTAAAAACCCTTCGTACAAAAGGAATGCAATTAAGTTATGTTTTGGTGTGGCGGAATGATTCACGCAGCCTCACTCACTATTACGCGCCATATCCCGGTCATAAAAGTGTTTCGGATTTTCTGCAGTTTTATAGCGACCCTTTCACCTGGTTTGAAAAAGATATTTCTGGAATTTACTCGCAAAAATGATAGCTTTTTGAATGATCAAATTCCACACTGATCCACTGTTTCAATATAAATCTTGATGTTCAATAAATAGTTGCATCTGTATTTGTTTTCAGCATACCCGGCTGTTTATTCACCCATTCACTCATTCACTCATTCACCCATATTTAATATCAAAGTAATGCTACAACCATCTAAATATTATATGTTTACATAATAATCGGATGGAATTTTAGTTAATACTTTACCGCTACCCTGTATAAATAATCATTCCTATTTACTACCGATTTCATGAACCTTACTAAACGACTTTTTATTATAGTATTACTGGCATATCTGTACCTGCTTTTTACGTCATGTTCCAAGGACCCGGAAACTCCTGTAAAAGAAGAAGAACGCTTTGAATCAGTTCCGGTAAAAAAGAACCTTAGTGGTGGAGTGTTGGATGAAATTTCAGGTCTTGCTCCCGGGATAAAAATACCTGGGTTTATGTGGGCGCATGAAGACAGTGATCAACCTGCTGAAATTTCTTTACTCAACAGTAATGGTGAAATTGTAAAGAAGATACCTGTTCCAGGTGTGGTAAACCGCGACTGGGAAGATATAGCTTCCGGGCCCGGACCAGATCCCACCAAATCTTATATTTATATTGCTGAAACTGGCGACAATAACAGCGTTTACGATAAGTATTATATCTATCGGGTGGAAGAACCTGATGCGTCTCAAAATACTATTGCAGCGACTGATAAAATTGCTTTTACTTATCCCGACGGTAAGCATGACGCTGAAGCCATATTTTTGGATCCCGCAAGTAAGGATATTTATATCATAACTAAAAGAGATGCTAAATCAAAACTCTTTAAACTTGCTTTTCCATATAGCACAACCTCGGATAATATAGTTACAGAAGAAGCTGTCTTACCCTACAATCAGGTAACCGGAGCCGATCTGTCAAAAGACCGTAAAATGCTTTTGATACGGACCTACAGTGTAATTTATTACTATGAACTGGCAACGGGGGCAACAATGGCAGGCGTAGTTGCCGCCACTCCGCAGAACCTGGCGTTTGAAGCCGAACCACAGGGTGAATCTATTGCATTCAACTCCGATCTTTCAGGCTTTTATACCATCAGCGAGAAATTATTTTCATCTGTCGTTACACTTAACTTCTACAAGAAAAAGTAAGTACAGGATTCTTAAAAGGATTTATTATTGAACAAAAAAAAAGTTACCCGGAGGTAACTTAAGTTCTATAGTATAAACCGGATTGTTTACCGGTATCCAATCATATTCTGAGTTGTTTTACATCCGTTTCTTGAACTGGCTTTTGAAGCAGTGCATGACATGATTGTAAATGAGGCGATTACTACTACGATCAGGGTTAAAACTAAACGTTTCATCTTGTGGAATTTTTAAAGTTGTAAATGCGATTTTTAAGGTACGGTTGACAAGGGACAAGGACCACAAGGAATTCGTAGGGATCGGAAGTGCTATAGAAGATCTGTAAAATAAAAGTAAAACTTCCATATTTGCAAGTTTCAAAAAAGAAAAAATTGCGGAATTTGAAGCTGCTGATGTAACGCCGTTGGTGTCAACGGTTTATATGATAACTTTTCCGGGCACTAAAGAATTCGTTCAAGTCTTTATAATTTCCGACTTTTGCGCCTTATCTTATATTCACCTTACCAGCATGAATTTTATCTTAAGTCGCCCGATTGCTTTTCTGGATTTAGAAACAACAGGCATCAATTTTACCACTGATCGCATAATTGAAATGGCGATAGTAAAAATTTCACCTGATGGTAGTGAAGTGGTTAAACGCAGATTGGTGAATCCACAGATGCCAATTCCGCCATCTTCCACTGAAATTCATGGCATTACCGATGAGATGGTGAAAGACGCTCCTACTTTTAAACAGATTGCCAATGAAACCAGGCAATTTCTGGAAAACTGTGACCTGGCAGGCTATAATTCAAACCGCTTTGACTGGCCAATGCTGATGGAGGAATTTTTACGGTCGGGCCTTGACTTTGATGTTACGGGTAGAAGATTGATAGATGTGCAGCGGATATTTCATCAGATGGAACCCAGGACTTTAAGTGCAGCATATAAATTCTACTGTAATAAATCACTCGAAGACGCACATAGTGCTGAAGCTGATGCAGTTGCAACCTGGCAGGTATTTGAGGCGCAACTGGAGCGGTATAAAAATCTTGGCAATACTGTAGAGTCGGTTATGAAAGCAGTGGGTGAGGAACAAATTGTGGATTTCGCAAGGAGATTTATTATGGAAAAAGGAGTGGAAATCTTTAATTTCGGAAAACACAAAGGAAGGCCGGTTGCGGATGTATTAAAAGCAGAGCCACAATATTACGATTGGATGATGAAGGGAGACTTTCCAATGCATACTAAACAAAAACTTACTGAAATACTTAACAGAACCTTGTTAAAGAAAGCCTAACCTTTAAGGAACGGCAATTGATATCCAGCCCCCCCGAATACTATTTTGTAATTTCAATCAAATACTTGGTTTCAGTTTAAATTTACGCTATTGGAAAAGCTGGTTGTCATCCCAACCTATAACGAAAAGGAAAATATTCGTGCCATCACGGAAGTGATTTTTAGTCTTGATCAGGGGTATCATATCCTGGTCGTGGATGATAGTTCTCCTGATGGTACAGGCAACATCGTAAGAGCATTGCAACAAACTTATCCAGGCCAGTTGTTCCTTGAAGAAAGAAAGGGTAAGATGGGGTTGGGCACAGCTTATATTCATGGCTTCAAGTGGGCACTTGCTAATGGTTATCGTTTCATATTTGAAATGGATGCCGATTTTTCTCATAATCCCCGTGATCTCGAAAGGTTATATGAAGCGTGTAAAGACCAGCAGGCAGAAGTTGCCGTGGGATCACGATATGTGAAAGGTGGTGCCGTTGAAAACTGGCCCTGGAATCGCAATATGTTATCTATGGGAGGCGCTTTCTACACCCGGCTCATTACCTGGATGCCGGTGAAAGATCCTACTGCCGGCTTTATGTGCTACAGCCGTGAAGTATTGGCCACTATCAATCTTGATGAAGTGACATTTGTCGGTTATGCGTTTCAGATAGAAATGAAATTTGCCGCATGGAAATTGGGTTTCAAAATAAAGGAAGTTCCGATCACATTTACCGACAGAAAATTTGGTGTTTCTAAAATGAACAAAGGCATTGTGAAGGAAGGTATTTTTGGGGTGCTGTCAATTCAATGGCAGAGTATGTTCAAAAACTACCGCAACAGGGTTAAAAATCATTTCAACGAAATCACTCCACTAATCAGAGAACGGGCTATTCACCAGTAGTTACTTTTTTCTCCCTGTATTAGAATTTCTTTCGAGTTATTAATCACGAAATCGAAGGATAATGTGTTAATTTCCGTGCTCCACATTTCCTTACATGAAGAAAGCATTTATCCAACTCCATATCGCGGTTTTTCTCGCAGGGTTTACGGGAATTTTAGGGAGGTTGATTACTTTGAATGAAGGTCTGCTGGTTTGGTACCGGGTGATGTTTAGTGCTCTCGCACTTTTTATCATCGCATGGGCCACCGGAAGAAAGTTAACCATAAGTAAAAATGAACTGCTGAAACTTGTATTGGTAGGAGGCACCATGGCTTTACACTGGGTGTTTTTTTACGCAAGCATCAAGTATGCAAATGTTTCAATAGGCCTTGTGTGTTTTTCAGCAGTTGGCTTTTTTACTGCTGTGAGCAATCCGCTTTTCACCAAAACTCCAATAGACTTTGTTGAAGTTGTACTGGGGCTCATGGTAATGCTGGGAATCTATTTGATTTTTCATTTTGATGGGCAATACAGGCTTGGTATTATCCTGGGCATCATCGGCGCAGTACTGGCTGCATTGTTTACTATCTGGAATAAAAAACTACTCGAAAAACATGATGCACGTACCATCACTACTTATGAGTTAGCCGGGGGGTGGTTAGTGTTATCACTTATGCTTCCATTCTACCTGTATCTCTTTCCTCCGGATCATATTATTCCAACGATGTCCGATTTTCTATGGCTGCTGTCGCTAAGTCTTTTATGTACTGTATTAGCTGTAAATCTTTCTATGCTGGCATTGAAAAAAATTTCATCTTTCACTGTAAGTCTTACCTATAACCTGGAGCCGATCTATGGAATACTGCTTGCCTTTGCTGTTTATCATGAAAACAAATATCTCGGAACAGGGTTTTACCTGGGTTTCGGGATCATTTTTGCCAGTGTTCTTTTGCAGAGCTACAGAGTGTGGCGAACAAAAAAACGGGAAAAACTTTCGCTGCAGGAAAATTAAAATGACAGTGTTTTTTGGATGATCTGCAACTTGCAGCAAACTTGTTTATTATCTTTAAAACGTACTAAAGAATATTGTAGAATGAAAACTTTTCTTCTTTCCGTGGGGGCCGCATTAATCTGTATTACTGCATTTGCACAGAAAAAACCATTGGATCATAGTGTATATGATAACTGGCAGAGTTTGGGCGATGTAAAAATCACAAAAGACGGACAATGGGTGGTGTATAATGTGAACGTACAGGAAGGCGACAATGAACTTGTTGTGCAAAAAACAGATGCTTCATTGCGTCAGGTATATGCAAGAGGGTATAATGCATCACTATCTGCTGATAACCGGTTTCTTATTTTTCTGATAAAACCTCACTATGCCGTAACCCGTCAGGCAAGGATTAAAAAGAAAAAGCCAGATGACATGCCTAAAGATTCTTTGGCCATTGTTGATTTGCAAACCATGAATATCTTTAAAACAGACAGGGTCAAATCTTTCCGTATACCTGAAAAAGCCGCAGGATGGCTGGCATATCATAAAGAAAAACAGCTTAAAGATTCGATTCCGTTTTCAAAGATTGATACGGTGGTGAGGATCATTGATTCTTCGAGAATTTTACCACTGGAAAATATTCCACTTGAACAAAGGAAAAAGAAAAAAAAGAGAAACGATGAAGAGTACCAAGAAACAGGTTCTGATGGTTTTGCAGAAGATGATGCAGTTGCTGCAGGAACCGGCACCGACCTCGTGGTGAGAAATATGTCAACTGGTGCGGAACAGATTTTTACCGATGTAGAAGAATACACGTGGAGCCAAAAGGGAAATATTCTTGTGGTGGAATCTAATCCTGCTGATAAGAAGAAAAAGATCCCTTCATCAGTATTTGTTTGGCGGAGTATAGAAAACAGGTTAGACACAATACTAAAAGGCGGAAATGATTTTCGGAACATCACCATCGATGAAAATGGCTACCAGGTGGCATTCGTGGCTGAGCGCGACAGCAGTGCGAAGTCGTTGCAGAAATTTTACAAATTGTGGTTCTGGCAAAATGGCGATGACAGTGCCAGGATTGTAGCAGATAGAAATACCGTAGGCATGCCTCTTAACTGGACTGTTAGTGAAAATGCGCGGCCAAACTTCAGCAAATCAGGAAAAAGATTATTTTTTGGTACTGCACCTGCAAAACCAGCAAAGGATACTTCATTGCCGGAAATTGACATAGTAAAAGTTGATATCTGGCATTATAATGATGAGTACCTGCAACCCCAGCAATTACGCAATTTAGATAATGAATTGAAGAGGAGTTATACTGCTTTATATGAAATTGGGTCTCTTTCAATTGTTCAGGTGGGAGATATTAATCTTCCTCAAATTATTCTTCCGAATGAAGGTGATGGCGATCAATTTGTTGGAATAACGGATAAGGGTAGCCGTGTATCTGCTCAATGGGAAGGTTCAACCAAAAAAGAAGTCTACTCCATCAATGCTGCAAATGGTAAAAGAAGATTGGTACGGAGCGGTTTGTATGGATCTGTTGAGGTTTCACCGCTCGGCAGGTATATTGTTTGGTATGATAGCAAAACCAAACATTTCTTTTCATGGATTGATGGTGTTACCACCAATATTTCCGCAGCCGTACCTGCAAAGATTTATGATGAGGAAAATGACATGCCTGCTGATCCTTCACCATATGGTATTTTCAGGTGGCTTGAAAAGGATGAAGCTTTGTTTATGTATGACAGGTACGATATCTGGCAACTCGATCCGCAGGGTAAACAAAAACCACTTGCGATCACCAATGGAAAAGGCAGGCAAACAAAAACGGTGTACAGGTATATTTCCACCAACAGGGAAGAAAGATTTCTTACCGCCGGGCAGCAGTTGTTATTCAGGATCAGGAATGAAAAAACCAAAGATGCAGGTTGGGCTACTTATAAGCTGTTGAGCAAAATGGAACCGGTCACTATTCAAAGTGACGCCTACGCGTACGGGTTACCTGTAAAAGCGGAAGATGCAAATGTATACTGCTATACTAAGGAAACTTACCAGCTGAGTCCTGATTTGTATTCGACTACAGATTTACAGAATGAACTGAAACTGAGCGCCACCAATCCGCAACAAAATGACTATTCTTGGGGATCGGCCAGTTTGTTTACCTGGAAAGCTTATAATGGAAAAGAAGCTACAGGAATCGTTTACAAACCCGAGAATTTTGATCCAAAGAAAAAGTATCCGATGATCGCTTATTTCTATGAAACATTATCAGATGGTTTAAATAATTATCTACCACCGTCGCCAACACCCAGCCGTTTAAATATTCCATTTTTTGTAAGCAGGGGATATATAGTGCTGGCGCCTGATATTTATTATGATAAAGGTTATCCAGGTAAAAGCGCATACAATTATGTAGTGAGTGGTGCAAGGGCGTTGGTGAAAAAAGGCTGGGTAGACAGTACCCGAATGGGTTTACAGGGACAAAGCTGGGGTGGTTACCAGGTCGCATATATTATTACCCGTACTCCATTATTTAAAGCTGCCTGGGCTGGCGCCCCTGTTGCGAATATGACGAGTGCCTATGGCGGTATAAGGTGGGAGAGTGGACTCAACAGGCAGTTCCAATATGAAAAATCGCAGAGCAGAATTGGCGCAACGCTTTGGGAAAAACCGCAATTGTATGTCGAAAATTCTCCGCTGTTTCACCTCAAACCGGTAAAAACGCCATTAGTCATCATGGCCAACGATCAGGATGGTGCAGTGCCATGGTACCAGGGGATTGAATTGTTTACTGCTATGCGCAGGCTTGGCAAAAAGGTTTGGATGCTAAACTATAATGGCGAAGCACATAATTTAGTGGAAAGGAAAAACCGCAAGGATATTTCCATCAGAGAGCAACAGTTTTTTGACTGGCTGCTCAAAGATGAGAAGCCAACAAAATGGATCACTGAAGGTGTTCCTGCAGTGCTGAAAGGTATAGATCGGGGTATAGAATAAACGTAATTAAAAATTTGGCCTAAGCGGCTTTAGTACTGATGTACTTTACTAAGCAGCGTTTTGCTATGGGCAAAAGCGTTTCTTCCAACGGAACACTTAGGCTTGTTTCTATTCCATAAACTGCTGGATTAGGAAGGTCAGTTTTATTCCTTATTAATTCAGATTTGATACTCTCATAAGTGTTGACAAAATTTCTTTCCCACTGCGCAACGAAACTAGTTTTGATACTTCTGTATTTTTCATCATGCTTCTCAAAAAAGCTCATACGATATTGAAAAACACGGGTGTCTTTGGTTTGACCATCACATAAAAAGAAATAGCCCTCAACATTATCTAAAGGAATCAGGCCAATCGGAAATATGCTCAGTTTGTCTTCTACAAATTCGTAAATCTGTGTACCATTTTGAATAGAGGTGCTCATTCTTTCCAATGCATACTGCATAATGTCTTCGAGTTCTTTCATGATTTCATCATCATCTATCATTTGCTGATAGAGCAGTTCGATCTTATGCAAATCTACCTGGGTGAACTTTTTAGGAAACTGCTGCTGAAGAAATTCCTTGTTTTGCCTGAATGCTCTCAAATTATTGTAATGAAAAATCAGATCCGCCAGTTGAGGATAAAGTTTGGTTTGATCAAAATGCTTATGAATTTCCTGAAGATAAGAAAGCAGGGTGTATTTTTTTAACTCAAAATCAATATAGCCTTCTGCAAACCAGGTTTGGGATAATGTTTTCATACCGAATAATTGATACCTTAATTTACAAAAAATACCGGAAACTGTAAAGAGCCTGTTTAAAGTTAAACGTTAAAACGCGCTTTATTGTACTTGAATGGGCAGGTAACAGCACTCTATTATCGACAATATAATAGTGTTATAATGATGAAGCCGGATAATTCTTTATCCGGCTTCATCATTATAAACATTCAAATATTTATTACGTCTTAACTCAGTACTGGTGCATCCTGGGATTGCTGTTTGGGGACATATTTTTGAGCCTGCTGGAAAATTTTCTCTTTCTTATAATTAAACCACCAGTCAGGGGCGGTCCTTTTAAATAGTGTGTCCACACTGCGCATACCGAACAAATTCCATGCTCCATGTAGTTTTCCAGGAAGTGACGACTGCAGTGCACGGAGACTCATCGCGAAACCGCATTCAATATATTCCATATGGTGAAAATAACTGGCCGGCATAAAGAGCGTATCACCGTGTTCGAGGATCACTTCATATCCCTGTGCGTTTTGTACAGCAGGAAAATTTTGAAGGTCTATTTTACTTTTTTTCGGATCATGGTAATAGCTGAAATCAACAAGACTTAATACTTCCCATGGTTTACGATACAATTTGTGCTGTTCAGAAAACGGAAAAAGTAAAACTCTTTTGCGACCCATAAACTGTGTGTGTAAAATATGGCTCAGGTCGATATCGAAATGCATATGCGTAATACTTCCCTGGCCACCCACAAACAACATTGGATATTTTTTCACGAAGCCTTTCATCAATTCTTCGGGCCATGAAAAGTCGTTGATAAGTGTTGATGCGTGATCAAAAATGTTGAATAAGAAAATCCGCCATTCTGCCGGTCCAGTGGTGATCATATCTATATAGTTACCAAATGTGGTATACTCATCAGCAGTATTGATAGGCGTGGTGGAATTGCTTTTTATATTGTTGTAAATACCTACTTCCTTATCACCGACCAATTCTTTAAAATAGTCCCAGTTCCATTTAGACAATGCGGGCCAATTCTTCGAAAGGCTTTTAATTACCACAGGCTTTTTAGTATTGTAATACTTTAGCTGGAATTCTTTTTCACTTATTGATTCGACCGTATCAACCGGTAGTAATTGCATGAAATATTCAGTTTAATTCAGATTTAGAAACTCCTGTTGACGTCAAAATGTTCAAGCTCTTTCACTACAGCTGTTACGAATGTAGCGCCCATCGAACCATCAATAATGCGATGATCGTACGACATGGATATATACATCATATGCCTGATGGCAATGCTGTCCCCCTGTTCCGTTTCAACAACTACCGGACGCTTTTTGATTGCTCCTGTGGCAAGAATGGCAACCTGTGGCTGGTTTATAACAGGGGTACCCATCAGGCTTCCAAAGGTCCCAACATTGGTGAATGTAAAAGTGCCACCCTGCGTATCATCCGGCCGGAGTCTGTTGTTCCTGGCATTATTGGCCAATGTGTTCACCTGTTTTGTAAGACCCACAAGGTTTAGCTGATCTGCACCTTTAATTACCGGGACAATCAGGTTGCCTGATGGCAAAGCGGTTGCCATGCCAATATGTATATCCTTTTTCAAAATAATTTTATCACCGTTAACACTTGAATTAAGCCAGGGATATTTTTTCAGACATTTTACTATTGCTTCAATAAATAATGGTGTAAATGTGATTTTCTCACCTTCCCTTTTTTCAAACTCTTTTTTATTCTTTTCACGCCATAAAACCAGGTTGGTAACATCCGCTTCACTAAAACTCGTTACATGCGCACTCGTTGATTTGCTTCTCACCATATGGTCGGCAATATAGCGGCGCATACGATCCATCTCTATAATTTCCACATTGCCGGAGTAAACCGGTTTCTGCTCAGGGCTGCCAGTTAATGCCGGAGCGGCAGATGTTTGTTTTATCGGCTCAGCAACTGCTGCGGGTGCAGGCTGAGGAGTATTTACAACCTGAGGTGTGGGAGCTGACTTAACAATTGCCGGATCCTGACGGCCATTCTTTCTATCGGCAACAAATTCAAGTATATCTCTTTTCGTTACCCTTCCTTCGTTTCCTGTACCGGTAATTTTTTCCAGATCCGCCATCTGAATACCTTCATTTGCTGCAATGTTCAATACCAACGGGGAGTAAAACCTCAGTCCCTCACTTTTGATTGAATGTGGCATATTTGCCGGCACATACGGTATTTCTTCAGGTTCAGGCTCTGCGCTGGTTTTCCTGGTAGGCTGAAAAACGATCTGATTGACTGGCTCAGGGGGCTGATTTTCTGTAACCTGCGGCTCAGGTACTAACGGCACTGGTGAAGTCGCTTCACTTCCCACTCTTATCCTGGCTATAACAGCACCAACGGGCACCACGTCATTTTCCTGGAAGAGCAACTCCTCCATTACGCCTTCGGAGGTTGACGGCACTTCACTATCTACCTTATCTGTGGCAATATCCAGTACCGTTTCATCCTGTTTTACTGCATCACCGGGCTTCTTGTGCCATTTCAGTACTGTGGCTTCAATGATGCTTTCTCCCATTTTAGGCATTAAAAGGTCAACCAAACCCATACGTTTCGAAGTTTACTGAATGTACAATACTGTCAAAAATTATTTGCTTCCCTTATACCGCAAACAAGCCGTAAAGGTATAAGATTTCGGAGAAATGGCCCCGCTGCTCCGGGTTCAGGCAAGTATAAACTTCCGGAGTATGTTGAGGCCGTACATAGCGGTCATTTCAGTATTGCGCTGGCGGTCAAATCTGAAGTGAAAAGAATGGGCTTCTGCATCATCTTTCGATGCCACGGCTATCCATACTGTTCCGACAGGTTTTTCATTCGTTCCTCCGCCGGGTCCCATAATACCGGATGTTGCAATCGCATAATCACTTCCGGTTTTTCTTAATATTCCTTCTGCCATTTCCAGAACTGTTTCTCTGCTTACCGCGCCATACCGTACTAATGTATCATCTTTTACGTCAACCAACTTTCCTTTAAGTTCATTAGAATAAGTTACTACCCCACCTATAAAATAGGAACTGCTTCCGGCGAATGAAGTGAGTAAATGAGATATGTATCCGCCTGTACAGCTTTCGGCAGTTGATAATGTCTGCTTTCTTTTGATCAAAAGCTCACCTACCACTTCCTGCATGGTTTTATCTTCATCAACCACCAGCACATCGGTAATCTGTTGTTTCAGCATATCAAACTCCGCCTCCAGTTCAGCGACTGTTTTACTGTCTTTACCTCTTGCGCTCAATCTGAGTTTTACCATACCATAATTGGGCAGGTATGCAAGTTTGATATTGGTGGGGAGTGTAGATTCAAATTCCTTTATCCGTTCAGCAAGAAAAGACTCTCCGATGCCGGCTGTCAATAGTGTACGATGTTGTATCGGTGGCAATCCAAATTTGCCGGCTAATGATGGCAATACATCATGCAACATCATTCCTTTCATTTCATGAGGAACACCAGGCATACTCACAAATATTTTCCCGGCCTTTTCAAACCACATTCCCGGAGCGGTTCCCCTTTTATTCTGAATAACGGTACAGGTATCCGGTACTTCTGCCTGCTTAAGATTTCTTTCCAGCATCGGCTTTTTCAGATAGACCTCAAAAATGTGTTTGACATTTGCCAATGCATCAGTATCTACAATAAGTTTACCGTCAAAATACTGACACAGCAAGGGTTTTGTAATATCGTCTGCAGTGGGCCCCAGGCCGCCTGTAATCAGTATGATATCCGATAATTTGCTTTCTTCTTCAAGTGTTTCCCAGATATCTTTCCATACATCGCCGATAGCAATCCGGCGATGAACCCAAATGCCAATTTTGTTAAGCTCCTGCGCCATCCATGCGCTGTTAGTATCGATGGTTTGACCAATCAGCAATTCATCGCCAATTGTGATAATCGTTGCGTAAACGTTACGGGCAATCATGAGGCATGATTTATAGAATGAACTATTTTAGTGCAATCTACAAAGCTTATGATTAAATCGGGATTACTTGTTTGCTGTTTAATTTGTATATATGGTTCGTTCGCGCAGGATAATACCGGCGCAGTCAGAAACGCTTTTGAAGTTTTTGAAAAAGATGTGCAGTTAAAATATGCAGTAAGTTCTATTACGATAGCCGAGGCGGAATCTGGTAAAATTGTGTTTTCTAAAAATGCCAATTATGGTTTGGCACCAGCAAGTACATTAAAGATTATCACCGCCGCAACTGCTTTTGCTTTACTGGGACCCGACTATCGTTTTAAAACATCTTTTCAACTTTATTCCGCCAACGCGGGAGCCACAAATATTCTTGTTTCAGGAAACGGTGATCCTACTCTGGGTTCATCAAGATTTATCTCCACAACTAAATCGGTGATAACTGATAATATCCGGAAAAAATTGTTGCAGAAAAATATCACTTCGTTTAAAGGGCTTTGGTACTCCCTGCCAACTATTTCTGCCAATCTCATCCCCCGTGAATGGATTTGGGAAGACATCGGAAATTATTATGGCGCATCCTGGTCTCCTTTAAACTGGAATGAAAATCAATATACAATCTGGCTGTCACCCGGAAAAAAAATGGGAGATAAGGTGAATATATTATCTCTCGATCCTCGGTTGAATTTCCCTGTTATTAATGAACTGACCACAGGCAGCGCGCAGAGTGGAGATAATGCCTACATATTCTTTAATCCTTCTGAATATGGAATTGTAATTAAAGGTACTGTTCCCTGTTGCAGGGATAAGTTTCCTGTTTATGGCGCAGTTCCTTCACCCCATAAATATGCGTTGCAGCAGTTGTCGGCTGTAGTGGGTGGAACTGTAGCATCAGAAGATTGGGAATTAGTAAACGGGACCTCAGAAATCTTATATGAGCATCTGTCGCCGCAGCTTGACAGCATTGTTTATTGGTTTATGCAGAAAAGTATCAACCTCTATGGCGAGGCATTACTTCAAACAATGGCGAAAAGTAACGGCCAGTCGCAAGAGGAGCCTGTGAGTGTAATTAAAAAATTCTGGCAGCAAAAAGGTGTTGATATTAATACATTGTCTATCGTTGATGGTAGTGGGTTATCGCCTTCCAACAGGGTAACAACTGCGGCAATGAGTAGTGTGCTGGTATATTCAAGAAAACAAAAATGGTTTCCTGCTTACTATCGGGCATTTTCTGAAACCAATGGAATGAAAGTTAAAAGTGGAACCATCGGCGGTGTAAGGGCATATGCCGGATACTTCAATGGAAAATCAGGGAAACAATATTGCTTTTCATTTATTGTAAATAATTACAATGGATCAGTGTCAACTTTATCAGCAAAAATGTTTGCTGTAATTAATGCGTTAAGAAAATAATGAAAACATTTAAAGTTTCTCAACTGCTTCAAAAAAAGGCAGGAGCCTGTTTTTAAATTCTTCAGGAATATTACATCGCTCTTTGGTGGATGCGACGAGGAAATATAAAACGACGCGTCCAATCGTTAACAGTTTTCCCTGATCATTTATAACTTCATGATGAAATTCTATTCTGTGATTACCCGTAAGCTCTCTCAATTCAACTTTAACTGTAAGCAAGTCGTCGTAATGCGCAGGTCTTAAGTACTTACAATGTAATTCTACAATTGGCATGATCACACCCATCGCCTCCAATTCCTTATAAGTGAAACCTAATTCTCTGATTGCTTCCGTCCGGGCCGATTCAAAGTACGCTGCGTAGTTGCCATGGTATACAACATTCATCTGGTCGGTTTCTGCATACCGGACTCTGATTTTTGACTCTGCCCTGAACATGTTTTGTTTTTTTACAAGATATGAATGCTTGACTACTTACCACTCAGGCCATCCAGGCTGGCCTTACCGGGTCCGCACAACAGGAGAACGATTAAGCCTACAATAAAAAGACTTCCGTGTTCCCCATCTCCAAAAATATCCATTTTATGTGCTTTTATTACTGCTACACTCGTAGATATAATGATCGGAATAACTGCCAATCGGGTGAACAGGCCCATCACTACAAATATTGAGCAGAAGAATTCTGAAAAAACCACCAGGGCTAGTGAAACAGTGGATCCCATTCCAAGAAAATTGATAAAGTCTTTTTTATATGCAGCAAAATGAATCAGCTTGTCGTATCCATGGGGAATCATAAACACGCCCATTCCAATGCGTAATAATAACATTCCTAAATTGAAAGCCCAGCCCGGATAATTTGTACTCAGTAATTTTTTCATACTGTGATTTTGTGTTTGCAAATGTACAACCGCCAATTACAAAAAATGGATTTAACAAAAGATTATCCGCAAAAGGTTTGAACTTGCGGCATTATGCTCCGTCCAATTTATCCACAGGTTTTCAGGAATGGTTTTTGAGGATGGGCATAGTCGTAATTTTACCGGTCACTTTAACAGATTCATAGAACTTATAATAAAATACGCTCTGATTTGACAACGTTACAACTGCAACAAGTGAAAAAAATGAAAAGGACAATTATATTTCTTATCGTCCTCGGTACACTGACTCAAAATGTATTTTCACAGGAAACCCGCATTTATAGTGATCCTCAGCAAAAATTCTGGGAAGCCAAAGAGTTTTTTCAAAACGAACAATACAGTCTTGCATACCCGCTTTTTAAAGAATTGCAACAGGAACTCCGATCTGCTGACTACAGCAATCAACGTTTGGTAACTGAGGAAATTAATTTCTATACTACTGTTTGTGGATTAAAGCAAAACGAAGCTACCGCAGCTGATCAGGCGAAATACTTTATAGCGCTTGAAAGAAATAATGCCTTAAATCAAAAAATGGCTTTTCATTTGGGCGAATATTATTTCAGGCATAATGATCTTAGAAATGCAAATGTATACTATGAATTATCTGATATCAGCCAGCTCAGCAACAGTGAAATAGCTGAGATGAAATTTCACCAGGGGTATGCATATTTCACACTTAAGCAATTTGATAAAGCCAAACCCCTATTAAACAGTATCAGGCAGTTGCCTGATAATCCTAATTACGACGATGCCAATTATTACTATGGTTTCATTTCGTATTATGATAGAAAGTTCAGTGATGCTATGGATGCCTTCAGGAAAGTTGAAAAGCATCGTGAGTATGGCAAAGTGGTTCCGTTTTATATTACAAATATTTTGTACTTCCAGGGGCAGAAGGAGAAAGCACTCGAGTATGCTGAAGCTAATTTGAAAAGTACATCATCACTCTATGAAGTGGAAATGAAGCAGATGATGGGGCATGTTTATTTTGAGAAAAAAGATTTCGGCAAAGCACTCACCAACCTGGAGGCGGTGAAAAACAGTGGCGTTAAACTAAACCGTGAAACGCTGTATGAATTAAGTTATAGCTACTACGAAGCAAAACAATATCAGAAATCGGTGGATGGGTTTAAACAATTAACCGAAGGCCGGGATAGTTTAAGTCAGAGTGCCATGTATTTGTTAGGTGATGCATACCTGAAACTAGGAGAAAAATCCAATGCAAGAAATGCATTTGCTTTTTGTGCATCCAACAGCAGCAATGCGGTGCAAAAGGAAGTTTCAAAATTCAATTATGGTAAGCTCTCTTACGAATTAGGTTTCCAGGATATTGCATTAAATGAATTGAAAGGCTTTGTTAGAGATTATCCAAATTCGACCTATTATAAGGAAGCTCGCGAATTGATGGTGGGTTTATTGGCAAATACCAACAATTACAGGGAAGCACTTGAAATGCTGGAAGGGCTTCAACAACCATCGGATGCCGCCAAGCAATTAACGGCAAGGGTTGCTTATGGAAGAGCAATGGAACTAATTGAAGACCAGAATCTGAGGGCTGCTGAAACTTTGCTTGATAAAGTGATCAGGGATCCTTACAACGCTCCGGTAATTTCAGGTGCACATTTCTGGAAAGGAGAAATCAGCTACAGGCAAAACAGAACTGACGAAGCAATCAGGTCGTTCAATAATTATTTGTCTGGCAGTCCCGTAGTTAGAGAGGAAGTAAATCCAACACATGCAAGATATAATCTTGGATATTCTTACATGCGAAAAGAAAATTACAAACTAGCTAAAGATTATTTTGAACAGGTGGTGAGAAATGTCAGGGTAAATTCTTCACCGATTGAGCAGGATGCCTGGCTTCGCACGGCCGACTGTTATTTTATGAACAAGGAATTTACTAAGGCTCAATCCATGTATGCCCAGGCGATTAGTTATTCATGGCCTGCTTCAGATTATGCTGTGTACCAGAATGCAATGATTGCCGGTGTTAAAAGTCCAAATGATAAAATAAATGCACTCAAATCTTTCGAACGGAAATTTCCGGGTTCTCCTCTCACGGCTGAGGTGAATATGGAAATTGCCAATGCATTTCTGGCAGACGAAAAATATAAAGATGCAATACCGTACCTGAACCAGGTGGTGAAGTCGGGCGATAATGCTGCAAATGTAAAGCCAAGGGCATTGTTGCGACTCGGCATTGCACATTATAATCTTAACAATAATCGTGAAGCGCTTGAGAGTTACAAAACATTAGTATCACAATACCCTGATGCGCCCGAAACAGAATCAGCATTGGAAAGTGCCCGGGCAATTTATGTTGAAGAAGGCAAAACGAATGAATATGTTGCTTTTCTCAAATCAGCGGGCCGTTCGGTTACTAAAAATCAGGAAGATTCGCTTGCTTATGCAGCTGCAGAGGCACGATATGCTGATAATGATCTGAATGGTGCTTTAACCTCCTTTAATCAATATCTCCAACAATTTCCAGAAGGAGAATTTTCTTTGGATGCCACCTATTTCAGAAGCGAGATTTACAACGGTAAAAAAGATTGGAAGAATGCTGTAACAGGATATGAAAAAGTCGCCGATAGGGGAGCCTCACGTTATGCTGAAAAAGCGAGCCTCCAGGCAGCCCGGCTGAACTATTTTGAATTGCAGGATTATAGCAAGTCGGAAAAATATTTTCAAATGGCTAAATCACTCGCCGGTGATAATGAGTCAAGGCTTGATGCCATGCGGGGATTGCTAAGGAGTCAGTATCAGTTAAAAAAATGGAGTGATGCCACCGGCAATGCACAGGAACTGTTGAAAGAAAAATCGATTAACAATGATGATAAAGTATTGGCAGGAATGGTGCTCGCACGTTCCCGTCAAAACGAAGGAAAGTATACTGAAGCTATTCAACAGTTCAGAACAGTTGTGGCTGCAAGCTCTGGCGCTTATGCAGCAGAGGCGAGGTATGAAATCGCTGCCTCATACCTGCAGTTGAAAGATCTAAAAAATGCAGAGAAAGCTTCGTTTGAAACCATTAATAAATCAGGATCCTACGATTTCTGGATCACAAAAGCTTACATATTACTGGGTGACGTATTTTGGAAACAGAAAGATTTTTTCAATGCAAAAGCCACTTTACAGAGCGTTGTTGATAACAGCAAGAATACCGAATTGAAAGAAGAGGCACAGGTGAAACTTGAATTGGTAATTGAAGATGAAAAAGCAAATGGCAATGTTCAAAACAATTAATCAGCACAAAAGAATGACTACGAATATTAAATATATTAATCTGGTTTTATTGGTGTTGTTTCAGGGGATCTGTGGAGTCGTTCTTGCACAGGAACCTGGTAAAAAGCAAACGATCGACATTACTTCATCATTTAAACCGGTGTTGCGTAATGCTGCGAAGATAAATTTCAATGCGGCTCCACCCCCGGTTGATACAACAAGACCCCGGTTAAATTACCTGATCCCTGTTCAAAATATCATACCCGGTTTACAGCCAATCGCATTGAAACCATTATCTTATTCAATCGACAGCAATAGCAGCTGGGCTAACAGTAATTTTATAAAAGCAGGCTTTGGTAATCTTCAAACACCATATGTTAGAGCGGGCTTTAGCCTGGGAGATCAGCAAACAAGGTTCAATATTTTTGCCGATCATGTTTCTTCAAAAGGGAAAATTGATTACCAGGATTATTCACAAACTGGCGTGAAAGGTCATTTGTACACAGCTGTTGGCAACAACCTTGAATTTCATGCAAAGGCAGGTTTTAACCGGGATAAATATTTTCAGTACGGATATGATAAAGGTTTATATAATTTTAGTAAGGATGATTTGCTGCGTAGATTTACAACTATATCCGGTGAAGCTGGATTACGAAATCTTGCACCAACTGAATTTGGATTGGGCTTCAGACCTGTATTAAAAATAAATGCATTTGCCGATAACCGGAAAAACAGTGAAACGAATGCTGTGCTGGATGCTCCACTTGAAAAAGTTGTGGGGGAAGCAATGTCTATCAAACTTGGATTTAATGCGGATTTGACGCGGTATTCTCCTGATAATGCAGACGCTATCAATAATAATATATTTACAATTCCGGTAGCTGTGTTGTTTAAAACGCCCAACCTTAATCTTTATGCTGGTGGAATCCCATCATGGGATAATGGCAAGTTTAAATTATTACCTGATATGCGGGCAGAGTTTCCAATTGCAGATGAAAAGTGGATTATACAGGCGGGTTGGATAGGTTATTATAATAAAGGAAACTATCAGCGGTTTGCATCTATAAATCCTTTTTTGTCGGCACCAACTACATTGAAGAATACCCGTATGACTGAAGTGTACGGCGGATTTAAAGGGATACTATTTGAGAAATTCACTTACAATGCTAAAGTTGGTGGCGTTGAATTCAGTAATCTGCCGATGTTTATTAATGATAAGGGCAGTGGTCGAACCTTTGATATTGTATACGAAGAAAGACTGAGAGCATTACAGATCCAGGCTGAACTGGGCTATATCCAGGGAGAAACATTTTCGCTGCAGGCCGGATTGAATGTCTATAATTTCAATAAACAACGTACAAAAACTAAACCGTTCGGACTGGTCCCAATCGAATTCAGTGGTCACCTGAGATGGAAGGTCATCAAGGATCTTTGGTTGAAGACTGATTTGTTTATGTGGGATGGTGCATTTTACGAAAAACAGGATAACACAATTGACAGGTTGCCAGGAGCCTTTGATTTAAATGCCGGACTGGAATTTCGTATTACTAAAAAACTTATGCTTTGGGCCCAGTTTAATAATATCACCAATTCCAAATACCAGCGCTGGAGCCAATATGACGCTTATGGCTTTAATATGCTGGGCGGCGTAACATTTTCTTTTGCACAATAATCAAAATTTGGGGAAAAATATTCCTTCTGATTCAATAGCTGAATAAATTATCTTTGAAATTCATCGCATATTATGAAAGCCAAAGATATAGCTGATCTGCTTTATCATTTTTTTATTCAGAACTGTTCCCTTAGTTTGCCGGGAATAGGAACGTTTGATATGTTTCGCATATCAGCACAAACGGATTTTGCAAATAAGAAGATACTCCCGCCCAGTTTTATAATCAGTTACGACAGCATTCATGATGCTCCCAATAAAGATTTGTTTGATTATGTTTCGCGCAAGAAAAATGTCAGCGAATGGGAAGCAATCAAACTGGTGAACGATTTTGCCTTTGATCTGAAGAATACATTGAAAAGTGGAGAAGAAATTGAATGGGAAGGTATTGGCATGCTGAAATCCGGTTTGAGTGGCGATATCGTTTTTGAACCTTACCGGTTGTCATACGAATTTATTCCTCATGTAGGGGCACAGCGGGTAATCAGGAAATCCGAGAATCATCATATGCTTGTGGGCGACAGGCAGCTTAGTAAGACAGAAATGCAGCAATTGCTGGCGCAGGAAGTTACAGAGGTTAAAGAAAGGGAAAGCTGGTGGATTTACGCTGCTATTGTCGCGGCGATCGCTGTAAGCCTCATTGCCATCCGTTTATTTACAAGTGACGCCACGTATTCCACCGGAAGACAGCAAAGTATTTTACCTGTAGATCAGCCTTCTACTTATTCGAATTTACCATAGACTGATTTTATTATGATCAGATACCAGTTTTGCCCGATATGCAATGGATCTGCTATTGCACCGGCAATACAGGTGAAGGATTTTTCCGTTAGCGGAGAGGAGTTCTCTATATATGAATGTGCTGATTGTACGGCAAGGTTTACCCAGGATGTGCCGGAGGAAAATGCAATACATTCATATTACGAATTTCCGGATTACATATCGCATACGGATACCCGAAAAGGACTGGTGAACAATTTATACCACCGGGTTAGAAAAATCACTTTGTCATCAAAAAAAAATCTTGTTGAAAAACTAAGCCATAAAAAATCCGGTACCCTCCTTGATTACGGGGCAGGAACAGGTGCATTTTTAAATGAAATGAAAACTGCAGGCTGGCAGGTAACCGGACTGGAGCCTGATAAAGGGGCGCGGGATAAAGCGCAGGCATTATACCAGATTCAGATGAATACTCCCGATCATCTTCATTCGCTGGCTACAGAAAGCCTTGATGTAATTACATTATGGCATGTGCTTGAACATGTACATTCGTTACACGAAACATTGGAACAGTTGAAAAGAGTCCTTAAAAAAGGTGGAATAATTTTCATTGCAGTTCCCAATTATACTTCAACGGATGCCCGTATTTACAAAAGTGAATGGGCCGCCTGGGATGTACCGCGGCATTTGTATCATTTCGCTCCAAAATCAGTAAAAAAATTATTTGAAATTCACGGTTTTCAATTTCAACAATTACTGCCAATGTGGTTCGATAGTTTTTATGTTAGTATGCTCAGCGAAAAATACCGCAACGGAAAACCTGGTTTGGTTAATGCTTTTTTTTCAGGATTAAAATCAAATGTTGCAGCTATGCGGGGACATGAATTCTGTAGTTCGCTGATCTATGTGGGGGGAAAATAGCAGCCGTTGCTTGTTGCAGGTTGCTGGTTGACTAACAGCCAATACAGGTTCTACGTTTTAAGTTTTACGTTCTACGTTAACAGCCAATACACAGACGGTAGACAGTAGACAGTAGAGAACAGCCGATACAGGTTATTCGTTATAAGTTTTGCGTTCTACGTTAACAGCCAATACACAGACAGTAGACGGTAGAGAACAGCCAGTACATGTTTTCAAGATTATCGATTCACGATTGACGAAGAAAACGGCAGTTCAATTCCCACTTCACCCTTTGTACTTCTCACTTCAAAATTTTGCCATGGACTTATTCACAACCAGGTTCTTTGACAAACGTTTTTGGCCACAGTGGGCCGCAAAGGAACAGAGGACGCAAAGAAACAGCCAATACAGGTTATACGTTTTAAGTTGTACGTTTTACGTTTAACACTATCGACTCGGTGCAATTGATTTTGGCTTTCTACCTATAACCTAAAACTTACAACCTGTATTGGCTGTTCAACCAGCAACCCGCAACCAGTACCGCCTTTATTTCAACTCCTCCAACGCTTTCTCAATCATTTCATCTTCTTCATTCACCACAACATAAAAGCCCTCTGACCGCCACATCTGTCTTCCCAGCATACTTTTAACCCGTTTTTTCAGCAGTTCTTTGTCATTATTTCTGAGATTCGATAATGAAACTTTATCTCTCTGTGCGTAAGCATACAATGCCTGCATTGTATTTTCACTAACCACATATTTTTTATTGAAATCAACGGGATCAGTAAATGAGGCAAACGCCGATTTATTATCAACATAATATCGATAAGCAAAATTTGCGATGGTGTTCTGCCTGTACAATTTGGCAATAGCAGTGTCGAGAACAGCAGTGTCGAAAGCAACAAAAATATCAGGGGAAATACCACCTCCGCCATAAACAGATTTACCGGCGGCAGTAACATATGCTTTCCCATTGGCGTATATATTACTGTCAGCGTTTACGAAAGCACCATGTTGGTACCTTTCCATGATTTCATCATGATATTTTTCAGTGCCATCTTCGTAGGGCTTCTGAATGCTTCTTCCAAGAGGCGAATAATATCTTGCAACGGTGAGCCTTAAACCTGCTCCATCATTGAGCTTATATTGCTCCTGTACAAGTCCTTTGCCAAAACTTCTTCTGCCGATTATGGAAGCTCTGTCCCAATCCTGCAATGCACCGGCCAATACTTCACTTGCCGATGCTGATCCTTCATTCATCAACAAAACCAGTTTTCCTTTTTCAAACAAGCCAGGTCGTTTGCAACGGTACTCTCTTCGTGGACTATGCTTTCCTTCAGTATATACCACCAATTTTTCGCCCTCTAAAAATTCGTCAGCAATTTCTACAGCCTCATCCATAATTCCCCCTCCATTATCTCTGAGATCGAGCACAAGTTCTTTTAAACCCTGTTGCTGTAATTTTTCAAGCCCTTCCATAAATTCCTCATACGTACTTTCTGCAAATTTATTAAGCTTGATATATCCTGTCTCATCATTCAGCATATAGGCTGCATCTAATGAATATAGCGGTATAAAACCACGGGTAATGGTAAATGGTTTTTTCTCTGCACCACGCTGAACGATAACCGAAACTGAAGTTCCCCTTGGGCCTCTTAACAGGCTTCTGATGCGATCAGATGTTATACTGTTTGCGGCTACAATTGAATCGCCCACTTTCACTATTCTGTCGCCCGGTGCAACACCAGCCTTGTCGCTCGGTCCACCTTTCAAAACAGTCAGTACATGAACAGTATCGTCAAATATGTTGAATTCTACACCAATTCCCTCAAATCGTCCCGAGAGATCTTCGTTCACCCCCATCAATTCACTGGCCGGAATATAGATTGAATGAGGGTCAAGTCCGGTAAGCATTTCTTCAATAGCCGTATTACCCAATGAATCGATGCTCACTTCATCGACATATCGCACCCGAATCAGATCAAGCACTTCAGTGAGTGTGCCGCTGCGGCCGGCCCTGAACAAACTGCCGGTATCAGGCATGTTTGCATGAAGCTTGTAACCGAGAAAAATACCAAGGATAACGGATAATGCGAAAAGTAGCGGAAGCAGAACCTGCAGTTTTTTATTCTTCATTGCTTACCTTGTATCAGATTTATGTAAACGCTAAATTCCTGAATTAAGTTGAAATAAATATGCCGGTTGTAAAATTGATAGCAGATAGCGGATCTACAAAAGCAGAATGGTGCCTGATGAAGGGTAATAAAGTGCACACTTATTTTACTCAGGGTATCAGCCCATATTTTCTCAACAAAGAGCAAATCAGGAATTTAATTACCACGGAACTGGTTCCGTCTATTGGAAAGATCAGGGTTGATGAAGTGTTTTATTACGGAACCGGCTGCATGAGTAAAGAAAACAATAAAATTGTAAAGACAGCTTTGAAAGAAGTTTTTCCCGAGGCTTATATCGAAGTGGATCATGATCTTGCCGGAGCTGCAAAGTCGGTTTGTGGAAAAGAAAAAGGAGTGGCATGTATTCTTGGAACAGGATCCAACTCCTGTGTTTATAATGGCAAAAAGATAACGAAAAACAGTCCGGGTCTTGGTTATATTTTAGGCGACGAAGGCAGTGGTGCATACCTTGGTAAAAAGGTTTTACAATACTATCTCTATAATACTTTTGATGAAGACCTCAAGGCAGTGTTTGATGCGAAATATGTAACCAACCAGTCGGAAATATTAGATCATATTTATAAGAAACCACTTGCCAACAGGTATCTCGCAACATTTGCAATGTTCCTTGCCGAAAACCGGGGACATTATATGATTGAAAATATTATTGAAGATGGCCTGAATGATTTTTTCTTCTACCATATTTGTAAATACACTGAAAGCTGGACATCTCCTATTCATTTTGTAGGTAGTGTTGCATATGGTTTCAAAGACGTGATAGTTTCGTTGTGCGACAACTACGAATTTACAATGGGGAAAATTTTAAAGAACCCCATGGAGGGCCTTGTAGATTTTCATAAGAAATATGATTGATAAATTTCGGTTTGCCAAAAATGAGAATTTGTACCAATTAAAGTTTAAGATTGATGAGTTTATTTACAAAAGTCACTGAACAGGAATCGAAGTATCACAACCTGGAGAAAATGTCGGTGCTGGAATTACTTGAAAATATAAATGCCGAGGACAAACTCGTTCCGCAGGCTGTAGAGGCGGCTATTCCTTCAATAGAAAAACTGGTGACAGCGATAGGTGATAAAGTATTGGCAGGAGGTCGTTTATTTTATATCGGCGCCGGTACAAGTGGACGTTTAGCTGTTGTTGATGCAAGTGAGTGTCCCCCTACATTTGGTGTGCCACATGGATTGGTGATTGGACTGATTGCAGGCGGAGAGCAGGCGATGTTCAAAGCTGTTGAATTTGCTGAGGATAGTCATAAAGACGGTTGGAAAGATCTTGAAGATTATCAAATAACTGCTGCCGACGTTGTTGTTGGGATAGCTGCCAGTGGTACCACTCCCTATGTTATTGGTGCATTGCAGGCCTGCCGGGAGAAGGGCATTATTACAGGTTCCATTAGTTGCAATCCCGGTTCCCCGGTTTCAGCGGTAGCAGATTTTCCTGTTGAGGTGGTGGTGGGGCCGGAATTCATTACCGGCAGCACCAGGATGAAAAGTGGTACTGCACAAAAGCTGGTGTTAAACATGATTTCTACTTCCGTAATGATTATGTTGGGAAGGGTGGAGGATAACAAGATGGTAAACATGATGCTGAGCAATGAAAAATTGATTGACAGAGGAGTGCGGATGGTAATGCAGCACATGAAAGCGCCGGTATATGAAATTGCAAAGGATTTATTGTTGAAATATGGAAGTGTTAAGAAAGCTATTGAAATGGGGGGATAAGTTCGTTTTAATTTAATTTTGCATGAGGCGCAAATATGAGCTGGCCTTATTTGAAATTGTAAAAGAGGAAGAGCAGATGCATGACATAGAGCCCTACTTTAACTGGAGGCATTTATATATTTCCGAGGAAGACGAGAAGTCTCCTTTCTTCGGAAGGGAACATAATGAGTTTGAATTTACGCAGACGGTTTACAACTATTTTATACACCCGCAATGGGATGATTTTGGATCACGTACGCTTTACATGAAATTGCTGTTTACCGACTATGAACAGGGTTTCGCCATACTGGAACTGATTGGCGAATGGAATGATGCCATTGAAAATGATATCATGACTTTAAAACGTGAGGTCATTGATAAATTGGTGACGGAAGGGGTAACAAAATTTATTCTCATTGCCGAAAATGTGATGAATTTTCATAGCAGCGACTCGTGTTATTATGAAGAATGGGTGGATGATGTGCAGGATGAAGGCGGATGGATCGTAATGCTGGATATGCCGGAACAATCTCAATACGATTTCCGCAGAACCCATATTGATCGATATGTTTCCTTTCTTGATTTCCCGATCTGGAGAACCGTGCAGCCCCAGCACCTTTTTTCAGCAATTGACAATAAGATGCTCAGAAGGATAAACAATTAATTTTTTGAACAACCTTATTCCCTTCGTGTTATCATATGAAATCACACTAATTGGGTGATTCCGGGAAAAAAAGTTTTTTTTGAATCGTACAGGTTTATTTTTGCGTGAATTAGTTAAACACGCAATAATTACTTATGAACTGGAAACAGGTGTTCAACTCATCGATCGGTAAGAAAATCATAATGGCTCTCACAGGGCTGTTTCTGATTGTATTCCTTCTCGTACACATGTACGTGAATGCGAACGTATTCTTTTCCAACGGTGAAGAAAATTTTAACAGGGCGGCTCATTTTATGGGTACGAATATCCTGATCAGAATTATGGAAATTGGGCTGTTTGCAGGTTTTATCCTGCATATCGTTCAAGGCTACATGCTTACAGCTTCTAACAGGGCTAAACGTTCTTCGAAGTACCTTGTTAGTGCGGGTAATCAGACCAGTACATGGTATTCAAGATCAATGGCCTTGCTGGGCACGCTAATCCTCCTGTTTTTAATAATTCACATAGCACACTTCTGGGTGCCTTCACGATTTGGAGGTCTTCAGGAGGTAACATATGCGGAAAGTAAAGTAGTTTATCATAATCTGTACGGCAGGATGAAGGATATCTTCACGCAGGAGTGGGTGGTTGTTCTTTACGTGTTGGGGTGTTTTTCACTTTCCTGGCATTTGCTTCATGGGTTTCAAAGTGCATTTCAAACGATGGGATGGACCAGCAGAAAGTATTTTCCAATGATAAATAGTCTGGGAACTGCGTTTTCAATTGTTATTCCTTTGATTTTCGCGTTGATGCCTTTGTTTTTGTACTTCGGATGGGAAATTCCATCAGGTGGATTAACCTTATTGTTTTAATCAGCTTTTGTTTAAAGAACATTCAGAACAGGTTTTCTAAATATCTATATAAACGAACATGATCGACGCAAAAATTCCGGCCGGACAGCTTGAAACAAAGTGGAAAAATTACAAAAGTAATGTTCGCCTTGTAAACCCGGCCAACAAACGCAAACTGGAGGTGATTGTTATTGGTACCGGACTTGCCGGAGCTTCTGCTGCTGCCAGTTTGGGAGAGTTGGGGTATAAGGTCAAAGCCTTTTGTTTCCAGGATTCACCTCGCCGTGCGCATTCAATCGCTGCACAAGGGGGTATCAACGCTGCCAAAAATTACCAGAATGATGGTGACTCTGTTTACCGTTTATTTTATGATACGATAAAGGGTGGCGATTACCGTGCGAGGGAAGCGAATGTATATCGTTTAGCTGAAGTCAGCACGAGTATTATCGATCAATGTGTGGCGCAGGGAGTTCCATTTGCACGTGAATATGGCGGATTACTGTCAAACCGTTCTTTTGGAGGCACACAGGTTCAAAGAACATTTTATGCTGCAGGCCAAACAGGTCAGCAGTTGTTGATAGGTGCTTACCAGGCACTCGAAAGGCAGGTGGCTTTAGGAACAGTTGAAATGTACAGCAGGCACGAAATGCTGGAAGTGGTGATGGTGGATGGGCAGGCGCGGGGAATTATTGCACGCGATCTTGTTTCAGGAAAACTTGAACGTCATTTTGGCCACGCAGTATTGCTTTGTTCAGGTGGATATGGTAATGTGTTTTATTTGTCTACCAATGCCATGGGTTCAAACGTTACCGCTGCATGGAAAGCCCATAAACAGGGAGCGTACTTTGCAAATCCGTGTTTTACTCAAATCCATCCCACCTGTATTCCGGTAAGTGGCGACCATCAGTCAAAACTGACATTGATGTCGGAATCTTTGAGAAATGATGGAAGAATATGGGTGCCAAACAAATTAAATGAAACCCGTGCAGCTAAAGATATTCCTGAAGATGAAAGAGATTATTACCTGGAAAGAAGATATCCTGCCTTCGGTAACCTTGTGCCGCGCGACGTGGCTTCAAGGGCTGCTAAAGAAAGATGTGATGCCGGTTATGGTGTCGGTTCTTCAAAGCAGGCAGTATATCTTGACTATGCAGATGCCATACAACGATACGGCAAGGCTGAAGTAAATAAAAGAAACCTGGGCATAACGGATCCTGTAAAAATCACTGAACTTGGTGTTGAAGTGGTTAAGGAAAAATATGGTAACCTGTTTGATATGTATGCGAAAATAACAGGCGAAAATCCGTACGAAATCCCAATGCGCATTTATCCTGCAGTTCACTATACCATGGGCGGACTTTGGGTTGATTATGAACTGATGACTAATGTAAAAGGTTTATACGCTCTTGGTGAAGCCAATTTCAGTGACCATGGCGCAAACCGGCTGGGTGCATCGGCACTGATGCAGGGACTGGCAGATGGATATTTTGTTATTCCTTACACTATCGGTAATTACCTGGCTGATGAAATATCAAAACAAACAACGCCTTTAAGTCATCCTGCTTTCGAAGAAGCAGAGAAAAGTGTAAGCGAAAGGTTACAAAGGTTGATGGCTATCAAAGGCAAACAAACAGTTGAAAGTTTTCATAAACGTTTGGGTAAAATCATGTGGGATAAATGTGGCATGGCACGCAGTGAGCAGGGATTGCGCCAGGCAGTGGAAGAAATCAGGGCGTTGAAAAAAGAATTCTGGTCAGACGTAAGAATTCCAGGTGCCATTGCTGAAACAAATACTGAACTGGATAAAGCCGGACGTGTTGCTGATTTTATAGAATTGGGTGAACTGATGTGTTTAGATGCATTGGAAAGAAATGAAAGTTGCGGTGGTCATTTCAGGGAAGAATCACAGACTCCGGAGGGAGAGGCAATGCGTCATGACGATGAGTTTATGTATGTATCAGCATGGGAATTGAAAAATAGCGGTGACTGGAGCTTACACAAAGAGCCTTTGAATTATGAAGTAGTTAAACCAAGTCAGCGCAGCTACAAATAGTAATATCATCTTGCGAAAAGAAGCAGGAATTTTATCAGTATAAATGAAAAGAAATTATGCAGCATTACAGCATGAGCCTTACTTTAAAAGTGTGGAGACAGAAAGACAATGCTTCTGCAGGTAAATTTGAAACTTACCAGGTGAAAGATATTTCTTCTGAAATGTCGTTCCTGGAAATGTTTGATGTTTTGAATGAAAGATTGATAACCGAGGGGCAGGATCCGATAACATTCGATCATGACTGTCGTGAAGGTATTTGTGGATCATGTTCGATGGTTGTTGACGGTCGTCCCCATGGACCATGGACAGGAACAACTACCTGTCAACTCCACATGCGGGCATTTAAAGATGGAGATACAATTGTAGTGGAACCATTTCGAGCAGATTCATTTCCGGTTATAAAAGACCTTATGGTGAGCCGCTCTGCATTTGACAGAATCATTCAGGCTGGCGGTTACATTTCAGTAAATACAGGGAATGCTGTTGATGGAAATGCTATACCAATTGATAAAGACGATGCTGATCTTGCCTTTGCTGCCGCTAGTTGTATAGGTTGCGGAGCCTGTGTTGCAGCGTGTAAAAATTCGTCTGCAATGTTATTTGTATCAGCTAAGGTTTCACATCTGGCATTATTGCCACAAGGCAAACCAGAGAGCAGGCAACGCGCTTTGAATATGATTGCCCAGATGGATAAAGAAGGTTTCGGAAGTTGTACAAATACATATGCTTGTGAGGCTGAATGTCCTAAAGAAATTTCTGTACTTAACATCGCAAGGCTCAATCGGGAATTTTTTACAAGCGCATTGAAAGAAGAATAAATAGAAACCCCACCAATATAAAAGACCGGGATTATCCCGGTTTTTTTATGCCTGTTAATGAAGCTGGAAAAATATGGTTATTCAAAGTCCTTTAACTTGTCTATATCTTAAAACTTAAAACCCACCACTTACAAGTTTCTTCGGCCACGGAGTTTAACGGAGGTGTTGAGGTTAGCAGAGTAACAGCCAACACAATGAATCTCCTTTCAACTCAAAAACTTCGCTTACCTCTCTTACATCTTCTAACCTGTATTTGCTGTTTTAACCAGCAACCAGCAACTGTATTTCCTAAAACATAAAACCTACCACCTACAACTTTCCTGGCCACGGAGTTGAACGGAGGTTTTGAGCTTAGCGGAGGAACTTCCAATGTGTCGATAGTATTTTATGTTTGTGATAAGAGACTTTTTCCTGCTCACTGCTTACTGCTCACTTGTATTGGCTGTTCTCTACTGTCTACTGTCTACTGTCTACTGTCTACTGTCTACTGTCTACTGTCTACTGTCTCTTCAAAACTCACACATTTTCATGGTCTTATGCAATAAATACTACTTTTAGGCATTTATATAAAAACTACTTCTCTATTGTTCCGGAAGAGGGTAATATGGCTGGTTTTACTGTTGTGGGTAAGTGTGTACGGATTAGCTCAGCCTGGCTCTCCGTCAAACCTTCGAAAAAAATGGATTTCGTCAAGGGATAGCATTATACAGCTCGATTCCCTGAGTATAATTCCGAACACGCTCAGCACATCCGGAATATCTTCCTCATACTACACTGTTGATTATGTAAATGCACGGCTGATGTGGAAGTCATTTCCCGCTACTGACAGCATTTTAGTGCAATACAGGGTATTTCCACAGCGACTCAATGCAACAAGTCAAAGAATGCGGTTTGACACTGTTATGGGCAAATTTGTCGCCACCCCTTTGGGAGCTAAAAACAATCAGCAGGCTTCATCCTTGTTCGATTTTGGCAACATCAACTACAATGGAAGTTTCGGCCGAAGCCTTGCGTTCGGAAACCGCCAGGATGTTGTTGTGAACTCCAGTCTCAACCTCCAGCTTAATGGATATATCGGCGACAGCATCCAACTGGCAGCAGCAATTACGGATAATAATGTGCCCATTCAACCGGATGGCAATACTCAGAATCTAAATGAATACGACCAGGTGTACATCCAGTTTTCTAAGAACAAATGGCGTTTTAATATTGGAGATATTGATGTCAGGCAAAATCAAAGTTATTTTCTCAATTTTTACAAACGGCTGCAGGGAGCATCATTTGAAACCGAAAACAGGATTTCACCAAAAGCAAAAAACAGTGCCCTTGTAAGCGGAGCAGTGGCAAAAGGGAAATTTACCCGTAATATATTCCAGGGCCTTGAAGGTAACCAGGGCCCGTATCGGTTAAAGGGGGCTAATAGCGAATTATTTTTTATCGTTTTGGCGGGTACAGAAAGAGTATTTATTGATGGTGTTTTGATGCAACGTGGCGAAGATCAGGACTATGTTATCAACTATAACACTGCAGAGGTAACTTTTACACCGAAGCAAATGATCACTAAGGATAAGAGGATACAAATTGAATTTGAATACGCCGATCGTAATTATCTCAACGCTCAGATATATGTCACTGATGAAGTCAATTTTAATGAGAAATTAAAAATCAGGGTAGGTGCTTATAACAATAATGACGCAAAAAATTCCCCTGTCAACCAAACACTCGACAATCCACAGAAACAATTCCTTGCAGATATCGGCGATAGTGTACAGAATGCATTTTACCCTTCTGCAGTTGTAGATACTTTAACTACAGGAAAGATATTGTATGCGAGGGTGGACACTGCCATCAGTTCCACGGTCAGGGATTCTATATTCATTTTCTCCAATAATCCCCAGCAGGTACTTTATAATGTGAATTTTGTGGATGTGGGCTTTGGTAAGGGAGATTATATCCAGGATTTAAGCAGTAACGCAAATGGTAAAGTTTATGTGTGGGTGCCACCCGATACGCTTACGGGTAACCGAAACGGACAGTATACTCCCGGAGTATTATTAGTAGCACCTAAAAAACAGCAACTCATCACATTAGGTGCAGACTACGTGATCAATAAGTTTACCACGGTTAAAACTGAAATGGCAATGAGTGTTTTTGATGTAAATACATTCTCATCAAAAGATAAATCAAATGATAAAGGTTTTGCCGGCAGGGCAATGCTAACTGATATCAGGCCATTTGCAACACCAAAGAAACTGGAGTTAAGGACAGACCTTTATTACGAACATGTACAAACTAATTTCAGGCCGATTGAACGTTTGCGATCGGTGGAATTTAATCGAGACTGGGGATTGCCATTTGATGCAAAACCAGCTACTGAAAACATTTTCAGCGGAAGCCTGCAGTTGAAAAATATCAGAAGTCACATGGTAAGATATACACTGGCTGGTTTTGTACGCAGCGATAATTTCAAAGCATACAGAAATACAATTTTACATACAGGTGAAACAGGTGGCTTTAGATTTAATAACCAGTTTAATTATACCAATATCGATGACGTTTTGCAAAGCGGATTTTTTCTCAGGCCGGTAGTTGATATTTCCCGGCAAATGAAAAAGTGGAAAAACTATACTGTGGGAATGAATTATTCACTGGAGCACAATCAGCTGAAGTACAAAAATTTTGATTCACTCAATCTTACCAGTTTTTCATTTGATACCTGGCAGTTTTATCTGAAATCACCTGAGAATAAACCAGATAAATGGGGCATTAGTTATTTTACCCGGTCAGACAAATATCCTGTCGGCAACAAACTATTGCGAACAGATAGAAGTCAGAATGTTAACGTATTCACTGAACTCATGGCTTCTGAACATCATCAGTTCAGGCTCAACACCACATTCAGAAAATTAAATGTTTATGAAACAAAGTATACTACCATCAGGCCGGATGAAACTTTACTGGGAAGAGCAGAATATATAACCAATTTATGGAAAGGTGCATTGAATGGTAATTTGCTTTATGAACTGGGAACTGGGCAGGAGCCACGAAGAGACTTTACTTATCTTGAAGTGCCTGCAGGTCAGGGCGAGTATACATGGAATGATTACAACAATGATGGAATACAGCAACTGAATGAATTTGAAGTTGCCCGATTCCAGGATCAGGCCAAATTTATAAGAGTATTTACTCCGACTACTGAATTTATAAAAGCGAATTATCTACAGTTTAACTATAGTACCACTTTTAATCCCCGTGCAGCTATTGACCTTGCCAAGGCAAAGGGATTTGAAAAATTACTGACAAGAATATATCTGCAAAGTGCTTTACAAATCAGTCGTAAAAAAATATCTGATGGTATCGGTTCTTTCAATCCATTTGATAATCCATTTAGTGATACAACGCTTCTAACGCTTGATCAGTTATTCAGCAACACATTTTCATTTAACCGCTTCAGTTCAATATGGGGAATTGATATCAATAATATCCGGGCTTCCGGACGCTCATTTTTATCATATGGTTATGAAACCAGGAAACTAAATGACTGGACATTAAAAGGAAGGGTAAACATTGGTAAACTATTTACTTTTGATGCCATTGGCCGAAAGCTCATCAATGAATTATTGACGCCACAATTCAATAACCGAAATTACACTATCAACGGGCATTCAATTGAACCACGGTTTAGCTTTACAAAAGGTACAGTGTTCCGCACTCAGGTGAGTTATAAAAAAGATGATAAGCAAAATACAGGTGGAGAAAAATCTGGAAGTAATTCCATCAATACAGAAATTAAGTATAACGTTTTATCCAACACTTCCGTAACTGGAAAATTTACCTACAATCAAATTAAGTTTAATGGTGCTCCCAACACCACGGTTGCATTTATAATGCTGGACGGATTACTGCCGGGAAAAAACTTTTTATGGAGTTTGGATCTTACTCAGCGATTGACCAGTTTTCTTGAACTTAATTTTCAATACGAAGGTCGCAAGGCTGGAACCTCGAATATTGTAAATATCGGCCGGGCACAGTTGAGAGCACTGTTTTAGAAGTGAGAAGTACGAAGTGTGAAGTGCGAAGTAACAGCAGTTTCCTGCGTGAATCGTGAATCGTCAATCGAGCAGCCTTCGAAAGGTGAATTAGTGAATGGGTCAATGGTGAATAGACAGCCGGTGTATAAATGTAAAACGTACAATGTAAAACATAAAACCTGTGTTGGCTGTTCCTTTGTGTTCTTTGTCTCTCTGTGGCCAAAAACGTTTTGTCCAATGAACGTCTTTGTGTCTAAGTCCATGAAGAGAATATTGAAGTGAGAAGGGCGAAGGGTAAAGTGGGAATTGAACAGCCGATTCCTTCGTGAATCGTGAATCGATAATCGAGAATGAACAGCCGTTTAGGTGAAGTGAATAGAGATAATGTGTGCAAGTATTATCAACTGTTGTTGGCTGCTCCCTGCTTACTGATTACTGCTCACTGCTCACTACTGTATTGGCTGTTCTCTACCGTCTACTGTCTACCGTCTACTGTCTAAAAAAAAATGGCCGCGGAATATCCACGGCCATTTCTTATATATTTCAATTGAATTGGATTAGCTAAACAAACCACCTTTTTTCAATGATACAGTGTTTTCACCAATCTTGAAACCATTGTGGTATACTTCAACTTTATAATTTCCTGGAACATATTTATCAGTTTGTTTCAGGTCGAAGCTTACATTTTTACGTGCACCCTGTTCGTAATCTACAGATACTTTGTTAGTGAATTTCTTTTCACCGTCTTTACGTGTAGTGAAAGTACCAGAGTTCAAACCTTCTTCACTAATAACATTACCAGCTGGATCAGTTACTAAAACATAAAGTTCTTTTGCTCCTGTTTCAGCGATCATGTTTTCGTCAAGATCGAAAGATATTCTAAACTTATCAGCACGTTTTGCAGTACTTGTATTTTTCTCTTTACCATTTCCTTTTTCATTGATCGCTGAGATCTTAAAAGAAGAAGCATGTAAAGTTTGACCGATGTTTACTTTTTCTTCAGCAGCAACTTTTGCAGATTGAGTAGTGCTCAAATTAGTTTCGAGTTCTGCTTTCTGTGTAGTCAATGTCGCTTTTTCAGCAGTCAACGTTTGGTTTTCACCTTGTAACCTTTCGATTTCCTGGAGATATCCGTCAATTTTGCCATTTAGTTCTTTAACTAAACCGCGAGCTTCGTTAAGGTCTTTGGCAGTAGCATTTTGTTTGCCAACCAATCCTTTAATTCTGCTTTTCAAATTGTCGAGATCTTTATCTCTGGTTTTCACGAGACTGTCTAAGCGGCTATTGCTGCTTGTCATGCCATCCAAACGAAGCAATGCATCTTCGTATTCTTTCTGCACCATTGTTTTAGACGAATCTAATGCGGCGTACTGAACATCTTTTTGCTGAATTACTTCTTTGGTTCTACTTTTATCGTAAATGATGTAACCCCATGTTCCTAAAAGCGCTGCAATCAGGATACCATAGATAAGCCCGCGGTTGTCGCGCTTAGGTTCCTGGAATTGTGGCGTAGCTGAAGGATAATTTGTTGAACTCATACAGTTGAATTTTATATTTATAATGATTGTAAAAAAAGCCGATTGAACGATACCAGTTCCTTAACCGATTTGCTTGTCATAGATATAGAAACTGTGCCTGGCTTTTCTCATTTTCAGGATCTTCCTGAGCCATGGAGAAGCCTCTGGTTGGGCAAGATTTCCAAAACCGTGCCAGAAAATATTTCCGCTGAAGAATTCTACGATGATAAAGCTGGCATTTTCGCTGAATTTGGCCGTGTAGTCTGCATTTCAGCCGGTTTTTTTTATACCGGAAAAGATGGTGAAATTTTCTTCAAAATTAAATCTTTAAGTAGTTCCGGGGAAAGTGAATTGCTGCAATCTTTCTTTCAACTTGTTGGAAAATTTAAAGAAAAACGCCCTCAATTTTGCTATGCAGGTCACAACATTAAAGAATTCGATATACCATTTATCTGCCGCCGTTCCTATGCTAATGAGCTGAATTTGCCCGCATTTATGCAGTTTAGCGGAATGAAGCCATGGGAAGTTAACATCGTAGACACTATGCAGTTATGGAAGTTTGGAGATCATAAAAATTATACATCCTTAAAACTTCTTGCTGCTGTATTAAATGTGCCTACACCAAAAGATGATATAGATGGTGCTATGGTTAAATCAGTGTATTATGAAGAAAAAAACCTGCCCCGCATCGTTGAATATTGCCAGAAAGATGTAATTGCGGTCGCTAATGTGCTGCTGCGACTAAGAAATCTTCCGATATTAAATCCACTGAATATATTTGTAGCCGAATAAAATTGAGATATGTCTGCAGCTGCGGTTGATAAAATAATTGGTGACTGGAAGAAAAAAAAGTTTAAACCTGTTTACTGGTTTGAAGGAGAGGAGCCATTTTATATAGATGAGCTTGTCAGTTATGCAGAACACCATTTGTTAACGCCGGAAGAATCATCATTTAACCTAACGGTATTGTATGGCCGCGAAACAAATTATGCTGATGTGATCAACGCCTGCAGGCGATATCCTATGTTTTCTGAGAAACAGGTGATAATATTGAAAGAAGCGCAGCTGATGAAAGATACAGATAAGCTTGCTTCTTATGTCAAACAACCATTAGACTCCACAATATTGGTTGTAGCCTACAGGGATAAAAAACTGGATGGCCGGACTGAACTTGCACGATTGGTAAAATCAAAAGCAGAACTGGTAAATTTCAAAAAAGTTGCTGATTGGGAAGTTAACAACTGGGTCACTTCATTTGTAACTACGAAAGGGTTTTCAATTACCGATAAAGCAAGAATACTGCTGGTTGATCATACTGGAAATGATCTGGGAGTATTATCTGGTGAAATCGGTAAGCTGATTTTAAACCTGGGAAAACGAAAAGAGATAAATGAGGATGATGTGGAATTATATGTAGGTGTGAGTAAGGAATTTAATTCTTTTGAATTGCAGAATGCGATTGCCAATCAGGATATGTATCGTGCGTTGCGTATCATAAATTATTTTGAATCTAATCCTAAAGCCGGCCCCATTCAAATGGTATTACCGGTATTATACTCTTTTTTCAGCAAGTGTTACATGCTATTCGGTGTCAATGTATCATCTGAAAGTGAAGCTGCGAGGGCTATTGGGGCTTTCAATGTAAAAGAACACATGGTAGCTGTGAAAAAATATGGCGCCGAAGGAATAGCTGCAATCTTATTATTGCTGCATCA
>JANPJC010000103.1:0-9294 GCA_031425315.1 Chitinophagales bacterium | reverse complement strand
GGCGTGAGGGGCATGACGCTTTTAAAACTATCTTTGCGGCATTTTAAGCCCAGATAATCCTATTGATATACCTTTTCGTTTCATTAACTGATTCATTATAAAAAGGATATGGATTTTCGGGCATTTTATCACTGGAATTTTATACCGGCACACTAAGGTCGTGTGACTGAGGTGGCGAAGCTATAGCCGAAACATACATAAATGACAGAAGAAAAACAATGGTACGCGGTATATACTAAGCCCAGGTGGGAAAAAAAAGTTTTCCGCTTGCTGGAGGAGAGAGGAATAGAAAGTTATTGCCCATTGAATAAAGTAGCCCGCCAATGGAGCGACAGGATTAAAATAGTCGAGGAGCCCTTATTCAAATCTTATGTCTTTGTTCATATCAGCAACGATTTTCAAAGTTCCATAAGATGTGTGGAAGGAGTTTTGAACTATGTATACTGGGATGGAAAGCCTGCAAAAATCAGGAACGCCGAAATTAATCTGATCAGAAAATTTATGTCTGATTATTCAGATGTAAAAGCTGTACCTATGGAATTAAAACCGCGTGACGAAGTGGTGGTGAACAGCGGGGTTTTGGTTGGCCAAACTGGGAAAGTAATCAAAGTGCTGCATAGCACCGTCGAAGTGGAATTAGGAAGCCTCGGTTATAAGCTCATCGCTAAAATTGATAAAAGAAAACTTGAAGTAATAGCTGATTCAAAATAGCAAATTCAGTTTCTTAATAAATGTACTATTACACGCTTTAAACTAAACTCTGCTTGCATGAAATGGACCTTCAGTGTTTGTGTAATTTGTCTGATGGCTTTATTTTCCTGTCGTACTTCTAAACCAACGCCATACCTGCAGGGGAATCTTGATTCCAGTGCCTACAAGATGGTCAATATCCCTGAACCGGTTATTCAAAAGGGCGATTTGCTCAACATAACAATATATAGCGATAATCCCACTGCAACTGCAATATATAACCAGGCAGCAGGTACCAGCGCTGTCACTCAAACTGTAGCATCTACCGGGGCGGCGCCTTCGGGTTACCTGGTAGACGTTGATGGTAATATCAGGTTACATGCAATTGGCATTATGCACGTGGAAGGACTCACTAAAAAGCAGTTGTCGGACCAGGTGATGCAAAAAATAACAGCCCTGCAGTCTCTGACCAATCCCTATGTGGTCATCAGGTTCGAAAATTTTAAGGTTACTGTTATCGGCGAAGTCAAATCTCAGGGAGTTTTTACTATCCCCGGTGAAAAAGCAACGATTCTGGAAGCACTGGGTTTGGCGGGCGGTATAACAGACTATGGTAGAAAGGACAACATGCTGATCATCAGAGAAAATCAAGGGAAAAGAGAATATGCTTACCTCGATTTGTCAAAAGCCAGCGTTGTGTCAACTCCTTATTTTAATTTACAGCAAAACGATGTGTTGGTAGTGGATGTGGATCCCAAAAAACAAACTGTGACTGATCAGGATAATATGCGGAATTTCACCATTGCGTTGAGTTTGATTTCAACTATCGCGTTATTAGCTAATCTTGCCTTGCGGTTCTAGTTGTTCCATTAATTAATCTTATGTCTAACGATTTCGACCAGGTTTCTTCAGAACGAAATAATCTAGGGAAAGTCTCTCCCCGGGAATTACTCTTAAGATATCTTCATTTTCTGCCTTGGTTTTTATTATCACTGGCAATTACACTGACACTGGGATTTTTAAATCTTCGGTACACTCCCCGGCAATATATTGTATTAGGTAATATTCAGGTAAAAGATCCAAATCCATTCGGCGGAGGTTCAGGCGGCGGCAAGTTTGAGGAGATATTATTCATGCAGCCGGAAAAAAGCCTGAACGACGAAATGCAGATTATACGGTCGAGGACTACCGCCAGCCGCGTGGTAAAAGAATTGAAGCTGGAAACAATGTATTTCGCTGAGGGAAAGGTTCGTAAATCACAATTGTACAATTTAGAAACTCCAATTTCCCTCGAGATATTATTTCTTAACGATTCTACGCAAGGTTTTAATCTTGAAGTTGATGTAATCGACGATCAGCAATTTTCCCTTGACGAAAAAGGCCAGCCATATACTTTCGGCCAAACCTTCGGAAATGCTATAGGCACTTTCAGGCTCAAAAGAAATGATGTCAATCTGAATGCATTCGCTGATAGAAAATTTACAATTAACTGGTTACCTACTGAAAAACGGGCAATACAGATTCTGGGTGGCCTTAAAGTAGGATTGTCAGGCGACGCTGCAAATATTCTGGCTTTAACTTATGAAACTGAGAATACGAAAACTGGTGTGGATGTAGTCAACCAGTTTATGAAGCAATATCAATCGATGGGGTTGGAAGATAAACAAAGGATTGCAGATAGTGCGCTCAAGTTCATTGATACACAGCTTTCCACTGCTGCTAAGAATCTAAAGAAAGTGGAGGGGGATATAAAGGGTGTTCGAGAAAAAAATAAAATCTACAATCCTGAGCAACAGGGACAATTGATTTTTGCAGAAATAAGTGCGGCGGAAACACAGTTAATGGAGCAGTCGGTTAAGATGAAACTTATCGACTATCTGATTAACTATGTAAAAGATGATCGCAATGTTTACAAGGTGGGTTTGTCAACATTGGGAATAGACGAGCCAACCCTTGTGGGTCAGATTGGAGAATTAAATAAGCTCCAAGTTCAACGTGAAACAGAATTAAAATCAACATTGCCTGGAAATCCTTTGATCACTAACCTGGAGGCATCGATTCAGAAACTGAGAAATGATATTTATGCAAATTTATTATCGCTGAGACAATCTTCTCAAGTGGCATTAAATGATATCAATCAAAAGATAACTAAAACAAATAGTGAAATTTCAACTATTCCATTAAAGGAAAACATGCTGTTGGACGTTGCCCGCCAACAGAAAATTCAGGAAGAGCTTTTTTCCTTTCTTCTTCAAAAGCAAATGGAGACATCCATTGGTAAGGCTTCCACTTTACCCAATTCAACCATCATTGAACATGCACTCGCTTCAAATGTTCCGATAAAACCTAATGCGCGATCGATCTATTTAGCTGCCTTTATAATAGGCCTTGCTATTCCTGCGGCGATTATATTTTTAATTGAATTTTTGAATGATAAGGTGAGGGGCCGCGAAGATGTCGAACGCGGTACAATAGCGCCGATACTCGGTGAAATTGGCCATTCAATGGATAAGCAAACCCTGGTTGTTAATCGTTCCAGCAGAAAATTCATCGCAGAACAGTTCAGGATCATCAGAACAAATCTTCAGTATGTACTTCCGAAAAAAGAGAACCCTGTTATATTAGTTACTTCTTCGTTTAGTGGTGAGGGCAAGTCGTTTATCAGTGTGAATATCGGGGCGGTAATGGCGTTAACAGGAAAGAAAACTGTGATTCTGGAATTTGATATCCGTAAGCCCAAAATTTCTTCCAATTTAAATATTACCAAAAAAACGGGTATATCAAACTATATTATCGGCAAAGCTGAATTTGAAGAATTGCCGGTGGCAGTTCCGGAAATTGAAAACCTGTATGTTATACCAGCTGGTCCGATTCCACCTAATCCTTCAGAATTATTATTAAATGAAAGGCTGGATGAATTATTTGCAAAATTAAATCAGCACTTCGATGTAGTAATCATTGATACTGCCCCTGTTGGATTGGTGAGCGATGCGATTACCCTGGGCAAGTTCGCTGATGCTACTTTATATATTCTGCGTCATAATTATACTTTTAAAAAACAGCTCAGGATGATCGATGAGTTATACGCTCAGAAGAGGCTCCCGAATGTTTCGCTGATTATTAATGATATTGAATTTGCAAGAGGATATGGTAGCTATCATAGTTATGGCGGTTATGGTACAAGTTACGGTTATGGTTACGGTGCCGGTTATTATGAGGCAGAATCAGCTAATGGAGGATGGATAAAAAAGACGCTAAAAAAACTCAATTTCTGATTGTACAGTTTTGCGATTATTGGTTGTGGAAAAATAGCATGGCGACATGCACAGCTGATAGCAGAACGGGGCGTTTTATCAGCTGTATGTGATGTTGATATTGCGCGGGCAAATGAACTGGCTCAAAAATACAATGCTATACCTTATTACACAGCAGCGGCGATGTTCGATAAACATCCCGGTCTCCAGGTTATTTCAGTTTGTAGCCCCAACGGTTTACATGCGGTACATTCTGTTTTGTCACTGAAAAATGGTTGTCACGTTATTTGTGAAAAACCAATGGCCATTACCGTTAGTGACTGCGACATTATGATGCAGGCTGCTATCGATGCAGAAAAACATTTGTTTATCGTTAAGCAGAATCGTTATAATCCACCAATTATTGTATTAAAAGAATTGGTTGATAGTGGCAGATTGGGAAAGATACTGAGTGTTCAACTCAACTGCTTCTGGAACAGGGACAATGATTATTATCAGCAAAGCTGGAGAGGTAGCAGGGCACTGGCTGGCGGTACATTATATACTCAGTTCAGTCACTTTATTGATTTGTTGTGCTGGTTATTTGGAAATGCCAGGGTGGTATCGGCCATTAGTAAAAACCTGCTACACCAGGGCGTTTCAGCAATAGATGATGAAGGGGTAGTGTTACTGGAGTGGGAAAACGGATCGATTGGATCGATTCATTATACAGTAAATGCCTTCTCAAAAAATATGGAAGGGTCAATTACCGTTTTTGGTGAGATGGGGACTGTGAAGGTCGGTGGAGAATACCTGAATAAACTGGAGTATCAGCAAATCGAAAATTATACGATACCCGAATTGAGCCTTGGCAATATAGCAAATCAGTATGGTAACTATGCTGGTTCAATGTCAAATCATGATAAGGTGTACGATAATGTATTGGCTGTATTAGCCGGAAAAGAGCAGATAGCAACCGGTGGATGGGAGGGCAGAAGCACTGTACAATTAATTGAGAAAATTTATAATAACTGAGTTGAATTGAACCATTATAACAGCGATGATGAAATTTGGGACCTGGAAATTAAGCCCAGGTATTCACTTTTCAGTTTAAACTTAAAAGAGGTTTGGCATTACCGCGACCTCATGATGCTTTTTGTAAGAAGGGATTTTGTAGCGCAATACAAACAAACTATTCTGGGGCCGATCTGGTTTTTTATTCAACCGGTTTTAACCACCATCATGTTTGTCATTGTATTTGGGAATATTGCGCAGATATCTACAGATGGACTGCCTAAAATACTGTTCTATTTATCTGGCATCACTATCTGGAATTATTTTTCAGATGTTTTGGTGCAAACTTCAAATACATTCGTAGGCAATGCCGCGATTTTCGGAAAGGTATATTTTCCAAGGTTAACATTACCATTTTCAAAAGCGATTTCCGGACTGATCAAATTTTCAATTCAGTTCTTTTTATTTCTGATTGTATTTTTCTACTATTATATTTTCAGAAGTGCAGAAATCAGCCCCGATATTATTTCCATCATCTGGATCACGCCGATATTGTTAATGATTATGGCAGGATTAGGGTTGGGCTGCGGCCTGGTACTATCGGCTTTAACAACTAAGTACCGTGACATGAGTTTCCTTGTGGCATTTGGTGTACAGTTAGCCATGTATGCCACGCCGGTAATTTATCCATTAAGCAGGTTGTCGGAAAAATACAGGTTGATTGCACAAATCAATCCTATGGCACCTGTTGTGGAAGCATTCAGAAAAATTTACCTCGGTACCGGGGTACTGACTTTTTCAGGTTTACTATACAGCGCGGTGTTTGCATTGTTGTTGGTGTTTTCAGGAGTTGTATTATTTAATAAGGTTGAGAAAACATTTATGGATACCGTATAGTATGAGCAATATCGTCATCAGTGTTGAAAATATTTCCAAGCAGTACAGGCTCGGACAGGTAGGAACGGGAACCTTATCCCACGATCTTAACCGGTGGTGGTCGATGGTGAGGGGTAAGGGCGATCCTTATCTAAGAATTGGTGAAACCAACGACCGTACCAGTAAAAGCGAAAGTGATTACGTGTGGGCATTACAGGATATTAATTTTAATGTAAAGCATGGCGAAGTGCTTGGCATTATTGGCAGAAATGGGGCAGGGAAAAGTACATTGCTGAAAATTTTAAGTCGTACAACGGCGCCTACAACGGGTAAGATAAAAATCAAGGGCAGGATCGCTTCACTGCTTGAAGTAGGTACCGGGTTTCATCCGGAACTGAGTGGTAAGGATAACATTTACCAGAACGGTGCAATTTTGGGAATGAAGAAAGCAGAGATTACAAGGAAGTTTGATGAGATTGTTGATTTTGCTGGTGTGAGCCGTTATATTGACACCCCTGTAAAAAGGTACAGCAGTGGAATGTATGTTAGACTCGCTTTTGCAGTAGCCGCCCACCTCGAGCCCGAAATATTGGTGGTGGATGAAGTGCTTGCAGTAGGTGACGCTGAGTTTCAAAAAAAATGTCTTGGCAAAATGAAGGATGTTAGTGAAAAAGAAGGCCGCACTGTTCTTTTTGTAAGTCATAATATGGCCGCTGTAAAAGGATTGTGCACAAGGGGGCTGGTTTTGCGATTCGGCGAAAAAAAATTTGAAGGAAATCAAATGGAAGCCGTACAGTATTATCAGAATGCGCATCAAACTAATAACTCATTTCTCCATAGCGGAAAATTACAGGATGCCCCTGGAAATGAGAATATTCGAATTCTCAATTTTGAAGTACAGCCTTTGAATGAGGACATAATTACTGTTTCTTCAGGATTCGTTTTTAAATTGATATTCTATAACTCGAAGCCTGGTATCAATCTGGATGCTACTTTCGAATTACTAAATGGAGATGAAAATGTGATATTTCATCATGGCGCTTTGATAAGTACGGATAACGATTCGAGAGAGGGTGAATATTGTGTAGAAGCGAAAGTGCCGGGATATTTATTGAATGCGGGTACTTACAAGTTTAATCTCATTTTTGGATTGAATCAACGTTATGTATTATATAAAAGTGCTGAGCTTATTCAGTTTGAAATAATGAATGAAGGACTTGGATCTAATAATAATATTTTACCCGGAATACTTAGGTTTGATATTCCTTATGATATCTCGTTTAATGAAAAAATAGATGCACGAAAATAATAGACCCTATTTAATCACATTCCCTTCTAATGGCGCTTCATCAATTGGCTATTTGTCGATTGCTGAAAGTGCAAATACAACACCATTTGAAATCAAACGGATTTTCTGGGCATATTATACTCCCGACAGTGTGGTGAGGGGCAGACATGCACATCACGATACAGAAATGGTGCTGATTGCCGCTGCAGGGCGTATAGTTGTTACTACTGAAATGCCCGGGCAATCGCCCGAAGTTTTTGTTTTGGAAAAACCGGGACAGGGATTGTTTTTGCCGAAATACTGCTGGCATACCATGCAGTATTCGCATAATGCGGTGCAGGTGGTTTTAGCATCTACCCACTATAAAGAAGAAGATTACATAAGGGATTACGAACAATTTAAATTGTTGCCCCATGATTCATCCCTTAGCTGATGTTAAAACAAGTGAGATAGGTGAGGGTACAACCGTCTGGCAGTTTTCGGTTATACTTGGCAGTGCGCGAATCGGTAAAAACTGCAATATCAACTGCCATACATTCATTGAGAATGATGTCGTGTTGGGCGATAATGTAACCGTTAAAAGCGGTGTATACCTTTGGGATGGCATTAGTGTTGGCGATAATGTTTTTATAGGTCCTAATGTAACATTCACCAACGACCGGTATCCCCGCTCAAAATCCTATCCTGAAAGTTTTCAGCGAACAATTATAAAAATTGGCGCTTCAATTGGAGCGAATGCCACCATACTGGGTGGCATTGTCATTGGAGAATGGTCATTAATCGGGGCTGGGAGTGTGGTGACAAAACCGGTTCCTGATTTTGCAATTGTATATGGTAATCCTGCACGAATAAGCGGGTGGGCCGACAGAAAAGGGAATAAGCTTTCGCGCGATGGTGAGGAATGGGCAGACAGTGAAGGGAAAAAATATATTGTACAAAACGATCAACTTATAGCGGTATCATGAATATTCCATTTTTGAGTTTTGAATACATCAACCGGCAGGTGAAAGCCGAAACGATGGAAGTGTTTGAAAACTTTTTTGACAAAGCCTGGTATATATTAGGGGATGAGGTTAAAAAATTTGAAACGGCATACGCAAGTTATAATCAAACTGCTTATGCAGTTGGACTGAGTAATGGACTCGATGCGCTTCATATTTCATTGAAAGCACTTGGCATTGGAGAAGGTGACGAAGTGATAGTGCCCTCCAATACTTATATCGCCACATTACTGGCTGTTTCTTATGTTGGAGCAAAACCGGTGTTGGTAGAGCCCAATCCCGCAACTTACAATATTGACCCGGTCAATATTGAGAAAGCGATAACAAAAAATACCCGTGCCATATTACCTGTTCATCTTTATGGACAGGCATGTGATATGGAAGCGATAATGCAGATTGCGGAGAAGTATAAACTTTTTGTCGTGGAAGATAATGCGCAGGCTCATGGTGCCACATTTAATGGCCGTTTGACCGGGAACTGGGGCCATATCAATGCGACAAGTTTTTACCCGGGAAAAAATCTTGGCGCATTTGGCGACGCGGGCGGTATTACTACTAATGACGCGCAACTGGCAGATAAGGCAAAAGTGTTGCGTAACTATGGCTCGCATAAAAAATATTTCAATGAAACCATAGGTTTCAATATGCGCCTCGACGAGTGCCAGGCTGCGTTTCTCACTTTAAAGCTCAGGTACATCAATGAGTGGACGAAGCAGAGACAGGAAATTGCAGTTTGGTATAATGAAGCTTTAAAAGGTATTGGCGACCTGGTTCTTCCTGCTGTCGCAGACGGTGCAACACATGTGTATCATTTGTACGTTATAAGAACTGCGCAGAGAAACAAACTGCAGGAACACCTCTCTGCGAATGATATTGGAACACTGATACACTATCCTGTTCCGCCACATCTTCAGCAGGCATACGAACATCTCCATCACAAAAAAGGCGATTTCCCAATCGCTGAAGAAATAGCCGAAACATGTTTAAGTTTACCGGTATGGCCGGGGATGGAGCAATCTCATGTTAAAGCAGTGAGTGATTCAATCAGAAAATTCTTCCCTTACTCATAACATGGCTGTAGTAACTATTATCGCCCTGTCGTATAACCAATCTGTATTTGCAGAAGAAACGCTGAACAGTATTATTGGGCAGAGCTATAAAAATATTGAGCTGATCATTGTAGATGATGCAT
>JANPJC010000102.1:0-22401 GCA_031425315.1 Chitinophagales bacterium | reverse complement strand
TTAACACTTGCACCGTAGTTAATCAATGCTTTTCCTTATCTGGATTCGTACCATTTGCCCAAATGTTCAATGACCAATTATAACTCAAATGCAGTTGTTACGCCATCATTTAATTGATATTCCTGTTCCACATTGCTGCGGCCATGGATATGCAGATCAATAAAACCCGGAGCTACAACCAGTCCGCTTACATCAATGATTTCTTCTCCCTGCAAGGATTCGCTGCTGATTTGTGCAATGCGGTTGTTGAGGATGCCAACATTTCTGATGGCATCTAATTTTGTTTCGGGATCAATCACACGCCCACCTTTTAATACTACATCATAGATAATAGTTGATTGGGTGAAAGCTGTAAACGAAAGCGTGAAGAATATTGCAGTAAGTAATTGTTTCATGTTGATGAATTTTATTTAACCCGCTTATATTTTTTTAATAGGTCAATCACCAATTGATGTGGAAGTGCATACGATTTATTTCCGTTGATTCCTACCATGGTTTCAGCAGCTACCAGTGCATTGATGATGGCCTCTTCTGTTGCCTGGATGGTTGCTTCAAACAAGGGATCTATTAAATCATTCGGCAATACATCAACATTTGTAAAATCTGCTCTTTGAAAAGCGTTTGGATTAGCGGTTGAGAAAGCAATGAAAATATCGCCTGAGCCATTCGTGCCTTGTCCACCCACTGCTCCAATACCCAGCGACACTCTTTGAACAACTCTTTTTAACTGATGCGGAAGCAATGGGGCGTCAGTTGCTACTACAACAATAATAGAACCATCACCTTCCTGTCTGTAAGATGGGGGTGCTTTTAGTTCATTGTTTAAAGTGTCAATCAATTCTTTTCCAACAGGCACGCCGGCAATCAGGAGATTCCTTTTTCTTCCAAAGTTTGCCTGTACAAACGCACCCAATGTATATGTGGAGTCTTTTATTTTTACAATTCTTGATGAAGTACCGCTGCCGCCTTTAAATCCTAAACACCTCATCCCGGTGCCGCCACCTATATTTCCTTCTTTTATAAAACCGCTCTTTGCACTATCTAATGCTTCGTACGCATTCCTTTCTTTTACATGAAATCCATAAATGTCATTTAAGAAGCCATCATAGGTTTCTGCAACAACAGGGTAGGTGTACCAAAAATCTTCTTTGTACCAGCCTTTTTTTACATACCATTTTAATACGGCGTCTCTTACTGTGCCCACACTATTGGTATTGGTGATCATCAAAGGCCCTTCTAAAAAACCGGATTCTGTTACCCAGGTAGTTCCCGTCATTTCACCATTACCATTTAATGAATACCAGTTTGCATAAACAGGATTATTGTTTAATCCCCTTGGTAAAATGGCAGTAACACCGGTACGTACCGGTCCTTCGCCTCTTATGTTTTTACCTGTTCCCGAAATGATGGTGCTGTAACCCACCTGCACACCTTTTACATCGGTAATAGCATTGAATTTTCCGGGCGTTCCATCAAACGGAATTCCAATATCTCTGCCACGTTTTTTTTGTGCAGCGCTAATTAGGTTGCACAGCATGAATACAGCAAAGACAATATACTTTTTCATAAGAAACAGTTTTTCTTTTTTAATTAAATCCTACTTTCCCTTTTACCGATTCAACTAATTTCTTTGAATTGTAACCAACACCACTTTTAAAAACAAACAGCACTTTTCGTATATCATGAATGTTTTTCGAAGGATCTCCGTCAATGATGATAAGATCGGCCGATTTACCCTGCTCAATGCTGCCTATTGTATTATCGAAACCAAGTGCAATACTGCCATTAAGTGTGGCGATTTTAATTGCTTCAAGCGGAGTGAAGCCGGCTACTTCCACCAATAATTCTATTGCCCGCCAATTGCCAAAACCCGCTATTGTTCCGCCGTTACCCGTAGGATCGGTACCTACAGTAAGTAAGCCACCCATCTCATAGAATAATTTTTCCATTTTAGCCGCCTTTACAAAAGCTTTATCATAGTCAGTAGGACCGGTGGCTGATTTAACAGATACAAGTCGCTGCAAATAAAAATCCCTTGTATCCGGCGACATGGCACTGATTACTTCTGCAACAGGTCTTGGTTGAGTAGTAGTAGCTCCCTCAAAAACTGCCAATGAAGATGTGATACCTGTTTTTTTATCAATTAAAATCTGAATGAATAGTTTTACACTGTCACTTTCAATAGCAAGGTTTCCCATTGAATGAATTGCAGCACCGGGTGTAGGAGGCTCATTTTCTTTCTTTCCTACAGCAAAATCGGTACATGCCATAAAACCATGTTCTAAATTATCTATACCCAATATGGCCGCTTCTTTGTAAGTAACAATATCAAGATGCCCCGTAATTTTCAATTTTCTTTTATGGGCTGCATCAATGGCTGCTTTCAATGTTGGTTTATCTACACCCATGTAAGCTTTAAACGAAGTGAAACCCTGATCAGCCCAGTAGTTTACAAAAGCGGCTGCATCGGCAGGTGTTTTGTTTTCGTTCATTTGTGGGAAGCGGGTTGACTTTCCTTCAATATATGGAGCAGTTAACTCCATATTGGGACCGGGTAGTAAACCATGGTCAATATCCTTTTTTATTCGGATATCAGAATAGGGTTCAATACTGCCGCATGTACGGATAGTAGTGGCGCCTGCTGCTAAATAGAGGCGTGGAAAAGTAAATGGCAATTGTTTTAAATTAAGATAACGGGGCTCTATGGAATGTGCTGAGATATACATGTGTTCGTGAAGCATTACTAAACCCGGCATAATCGCTTTACCATTCAAATCAATGATTGTTGCTCCTTTAGGAATAATTGCATTTGCATCATTGCCCACCCAATTAATTTTTCCATTGCTGGTGATAACAGTTTGATGTGGTTTAGCTGCATTGCCTTTGCCATCTATTAATAAAGCATTTTTAAAAACAGTAACGGAGTCGTTATACTCAATATATTTTTTTGTTTCATCGCTGAATTTCTGTTGTGAAAACACCGGTGCTGCCAGCAAAGAAATAACGATAGATATGATCAATGTTCTTTTCATGTTTTTAATGTTGATGGTACCAATGAAATGTATTTGATTTGGTTTCTAACTTCGTTTGATCAGTGTTGAATGCAAGTGTTTTACTTTTCACTTTTTTTCTCTTTTAGTAAAACAATTGTTTCCAGCCATTGTACCGTTGACTGTTTACCATCTCGTGTGATGATTGACTGGAGACGATAATTTACCAATGCCATTGTTTTATCTATGGTGTTGCTAATGAAATCAAAACTGTTCACTCGTTTAAATTCTGCTGCTTTGTTTAGCGTAATCGCTTTCAGGATCAGCGTATCTAAATTCCATAGCTCGCCATATTCGTATAAGCTGATATCATTCGTGCAATAGGCTTTCAGGCTTGCAGAATCCCGGTTAGACAAAGCGTCAAACATTTTTATAATTGTTTGTTGTACGTTCTGCTGGCTTTGCGTTGATTGTGCCTGCGCCTGCAGCAACGTTGTAAATGAAACTGCCATTAAGAGCAGTTGTGTTTTTTTCATTGGTAAATAAACTTGACTAATTTTTAATGATATTATTTTACTGCTGCAAATTGATTTTTAATTTACCTCTTCAGTATGTTTGTCAACAATTATTTTGGAATAATGACACCGCACAGGTTTCCATTGCTTTTCCACTTTCTTAAAGATCCACGTTTCCCTGTACCGCTCTTCTACTGTTTTATTTTTTGGCAGTGAAAATGTCACTTCGTTCAATACACCTACTATTGCCATATCCGGAATAGCTATAAATTCCACCTCCGACAATTTTCTTGTTCTCGGCCACCAGTTTTTTGTTTCTTTTATTATTTCAATCATTTCTTCTCTGCTTGTGGTGGCGCCATTGTGATGAACTATTTTCATCGCTGGACCCAATATATCACTCATCTTTTGCAAGTTCCGCTCATCAAATGTTTTAAAGAAGTCATTGACAATCATTACTACTTCTGCTGAATCTGATCTTTTTAAATCCATGTTTGTATCGTACTCAATTGTATTTTCAGGTTGTTCTCTTTGAGTATTGGTACATCCAATCATTATTATCATTAAGAAGAAAAGATTTTTTTTCAAGTTGTTTGTTTTAGTATATAGTTATAATTCCCTACCCACCGGATATAACAAATAGCGGTCGTCATAAAATTTTGTTTTACTGTAAAACCAGGTAAGGATCGCATTTTTATTATTGGCAAAAGCTTTATCAGTTACTTTCTTTTCTTCAAATTCTTTTTGTAATGCGGGCGATTCTTCCAGCATTTTTTTTGACAGTGGTTCCATAATATATGCTTCGATATATTCGGTGCGTTGAAAAATGGAATGAAAAAATCCCCAGCTGAAATAAGAATCTTTTGAAGCAGGTTCCAGTAACAATATGGCTAGATCACCCAAAGGCTGGTCAGTGGAAATATAGACAGAGCCGGCAGCAAATAATTGTTTGCGGGTTTCTGTTTTAGTTGTACCTGTAACCTTTATATGTCCTTCAAAAGGTTGCAGCACATGACTATCATCTTCAAATACATGATCGACGATCCGGTACATTTCTACAGTTGCTTCACGGGGTTCCTTCAACATCTCCATTTTTATACCGTGTATTTTTAAACGTTCAATTACATCAACGCAGGATGCAGGAACCCAATAGCCTTTTGGACGGATGATAAAATCAATGCCTTGTATTGATTTGTAATCTGGAATAGTCTTCGTTTCCGGTTTACCCAGCCATTCTACGTAATCTGAATTGCTGACAGTTGATTTACGGATTACTGATGTAATGCCCAACAGTAGCATGCTGTCTGGAACGCCGGCACTTGCATCAACTTCTTTCTTATCTGTTCCTGAATCAAAGCTTACTTCATTTAGCATTTGTGGAATTTTCCATCCTGTGGGAATTTTTGCTATTCGTTCGGCTTTATCTTTTTGTGTAATTTCTTTTAATGTTTTTCCTGATGCTGCCAGCAGTTTCAATGTACTTTCAAGTAACACATAGGTACCCAATACCCGTTGTTTGTAGGGTTTTAAAGAATGATTTTCCACAAGTATTGCCGCTAAGTGCCGCAGGTCGCCATAACTGTCTGAAAACCTCGGGCCACCAATTGTTACAAGATTTCCCTCTGAAAAATCACGGTCGTTAAATGCATTCATTAAAGGCCCGGGTATATGCCCGGCGGTAGTTAAATCTCTATCAACAGCAGTTTTATGAGTATGCTCGAGCCAGTCACGAATGCCGTGCGAATAACCTTGTTTTCCAATACCACCATAAGTGATATCATACTGGTAATCGGCTCCATCAGTTACATGTATATCCATGTACAATACCGGGTCATATTCATTCATCACTGTTATAACAGATCTGATTTCTTTGGTGTCGACTTTTGCATAATCCCTGTTGAGATTTAAGTTTTGTGCATTGGTTCGCCAGCCTTGGTTTTGCGGTCCTCGTTGGTTAGGCCTGTTATAAGGAGATGAATGTTCATGTGCATCCACACTTAATATTGGAATGAACAGGAAGTTTACATTATCTATTAATGATTTTTTATTGCCAAAAGCAATATCACGCAGCAACATCATACCAGCATCTTTACCATCTATTTCGCCGGAGTGAATACCTGCCTGTACAAGTAACAGTGGTTTAATGGATTTTTTTAATGCTGCTGCTGCTATGTTTTTTTCAGAGGAAGCAATGATCATAAATATATCCCGCCCTTCTACACTTTTACCAATTGATACCATTGTTAATAAGGGTGAAGCATCTGCCAATTTTTTAAACCAGCGCATGGTTTCTTTATAATCCGGCGTGATTTCGAAGCCTGAATTTTCAGCAGCAGTTATCCAGGGATTATTTGCTTTGGCAATGAACGCTTCACTTTTTCCATGCCATTCAATAAATGGTGGAAGAATGGATTGTGCTGTTGCAGACATCACCAACAGCGAACAAAGTGTACAAATTGTAATCCGTCTTTTATTTGTATGCGACATATTTTTTATGATTTTACTTATAAAACCTCTTCTGCTATATTAACTGTAAATTTTTCCCTCCTGAATTTTTTAGTCATCAAATAGAATACACAGATCACTGCAATAAAAATAATGGTTGATAAAATTTCCCATTTGCTCAGGCATGTAAGCAACCACAAAATAGTTGTAATGCCAATTACGGGAAATAACAATGCGCCAGGCGCCCTGAAAGTTTTTTCTGATGCGGCCTGTTTTTGCTTTCTTAATTTGATGGTAGCAAGAATTACAGCCAGGTAAATCAGTAGTATTGCTGCGCTGGCCATCACGGCGAGTTGTTTAAATCCACCTGATACAGCAAAAATAAAGATGAGGGATCCGTACGATAATATAGCCAGGTGCGGTGTTGCAAACTTAGGATGAACTATGGCGAGAAAGCCGGGGAAAATGCCGTCGTTTGCCGCAGCAAATAGTGAGCGTGGCGTGGCCATCACATCAGCACTTATACTGCCAAAACAAGATATGGCTGCTGTAAACAATAAGATTGTTGCCCCCGCGGGGCCAACAATTTTTTCGGCTACTGCTGCCAGTGGGGCATCTTTAAAGTTGGTCATAGCAGATCCAAGTACACCCTGTGTTACTGTTTGTAAAAGTATATACACGATAAGCACAATGATGCCTCCAAGCAAGATGCCCAATGGTACTGTTCGTTTCGGGTCTTTGAATTCACCGCTCACACCAAGGCATGTTTCAAAGCCTGCAAATGCAAAGAATAATATAAGTGCAGTATTGCCAAATGTTGTAAGAGACGGAACATGTTCCCAATGCAGGTTGGTGCCTTTTACCTGGCTGAAGCCGAAAATGATGATACCAAGTAGCGGCAATAATTTGATAATGGTGATACCTTTTACAAAACCAATACCTTGTTTTGCTCCACGTACGTTGATGAGCACCATAAACGCAATCAGTATAAAAAATAAAAATCCACGGGCCAACGCATCGGCAAAAACAGGAAAAACAACCGCCAATGAATCTGCAAGGATATTCATCACAGCCGCACTACCCAAAGTTCCCCATCCAAAAACGAATAACCAGTTAATAACGAAACCAGCGAAATCTCCGAAAGCAGCTTCCACATAAGCATATGACCCGCCACTGCTGGTGACCCTACTTCCAATTTCGGCGTAGCAAAGCATGATGGCAGCCAACATGATACTGCAAACAATATAACCGAAAACACCAAAGGCACCCATGGTAATACCAACGGTTGCCGGCAGTACAAATATGCCTGAGCCAATTACACCATTTACAATGGAAAGTGCGAGCCCGGAGATCCCCACTACACGTTTTAATCCCTCACCTGTTTTTTCAATGGCCATGAATATTTTTTTTTGTTTCAATTACGATTGATGTGTGTTGTGTTTTTCAGTTTGGTTATTCATCAGTTTTTTGAATCTTTTATCGACAAAAGAAGTGAGTAAGGTTTAAAAACTTTAGTCAGCATCGGATTATTTTTATTTTTTAAACGGTTGCCGTTGCCAATAAGTTAAACTACGCCACAACCATTCCAACGGTCCAAAACGGAAATACTTTAACCATAGCGGGCTTGCGATCAATTGAAAAATCCAGATACAGAAAACAATATAATACAATTCGTAACGCTGAAATTCTCCCCACATACCAAAACCATAGCCCATGAAAATAGTAGTGCAAATGATGGTATGCATGATGTAATTTGAAAATGCCATTTGACCTACTGCTGCCAAAGACCTTTGCAGAAAAGGAAGTATGCCCGATTTGATGAACAGCAGAATGAAACCAATATGACCAATGGTTGTAGGCACTCTTCCCAACTCATGTGTAATATCAGTTAAGAAAAAAGACCGTACTGAAAAATTGTGGTCCAGCAAATAAGATGTTTCCCAGTAGTTAACGGATATACCAATAAGGTAACCTGCCAACATCATCAGCAGATAATAGAGGTTCGATTTTTCAGCTTTAAAAATGCCGTTTTTAAAAAAAGCCATTCCCAGTAATACCATTGAAAAAACATCCCAGATCCACAACCGGTAAACCCATAAGCTCTGTCTTATTTGAATAACGGATGACCTGTACCATACAATACTGAGATAGCCCTTATTAAATTCTTGTTTTAGATTTTGAAATGCTCCAGGTGTTCCTTTTTTTTCAGCCACGATTGTTTCCCATTCGTCAATTGCTTTTTTATTTTCTGTCGTTAAGGAATCTATTGCAGTTTTATCTTTTACTGTAATTGTATAATCAGCAAAAGCTTTTTCTGTTTGGAAATAGTCTTTCACATTCAAAGCAGTAAGACCAAGTGAAAAACAGATGCCAGCTATAATCAGTTTGCGTGGATATAGATTTCTAAAACTGTAAGCAATTAATCCAATTACAGCATAAGGAAATAAGATTTCACCGGCCCATAATAAGAGGTATGCATGAATAACACCAAACAGTAATAGCCATAAGGTTCTGCGGAAGTATGCATCTGTTACATCAATACTTGGTAATCCACTTATTGTTCGGCTGTTGAATAAAACAATTCCGGCCCCGAATAACATGGAGAAAAGTCCACGCATGGTTCCTTCAAAAAACATACTGTTGATCCACCATACATTTAAATTCCAACCGGATGCTCCTCCTGAATTAGTTGGGTCGTAATATGCTTTGAAGAGACCAAGGCCAACGATATTCATTAACAGAATACCAAATAGAGCAACACCTCTCATGATATCAAGTGAGTTGATTCTTTCTTTGCTGCTGGTTGGTTGCAAAATTTGGTTTGCAGTCATGTGGTTGTTATTGTGTTCTATGAATATTAGTTTAGATATTCTGTTGCAATAATGGATTTTGTAGTTGCCGAATTTGCCCTCAATCCGGCAATTGCAATATATTCAGCCGATGTTGCAAATTTTTGTAGCTGCTCCATCGAATCCCATTGTACGATGATGAGTCTGTCAGGATTCCAGCCACCTTCAACGGGAATTACTTTGCGGGTTGGGTCTGTATCGAATGCCATGCCACCGGAACGAATCAGATATTTTCCCCCGAATTTTTTTATGATAGGTTCTACCTGAATCCGGTACTGCTCATACATAACTGTATCATGCACGGTGATATCCAGCATCATAAATATTTTGGGAGAAGCTTTTGCAACAGCACTGCCTTGATTTTTCTGCGCATACAGGTTTATTACGCAGAGCACTATTATCGGAAGCAGCTTAATAATTTTTTTCGTCATATTTCTATTTTATTTCGTTGCTTTTAAAACCCATAAGAGATTTTTACCAAGAATTTTATTGATGTCTTTTTTCCTGTACCCTTTTTCTACCGATGCTTTTGTAATTAACGTATAGGCAGTAACATGAACTAATTGCTGCGGTGTAAGGTTAATGCCATCAAGGTCGGAGCCCAGACCAATTTATTCAATGCCTACCAATTTCACGACGTAATCAATATGATCAATGACTAAGGATAGAGGCGGGGTTTTACAGTTCACTTTATTTGTTTCGTTCAATTTTAGTAAGTTCACTAGAACCCGTCCGTTTTATATTGATGAAAGGACTTTTCATTAAATACCAGAAGGTTTGTTTCTTCTCATCGTCGAATTCTTTCAATCCCACTTTGATCTGTTCAACCGGTTTATGTTTGAATGTGCCGAACAGACGATCCCATACAATAAAAATGTCGGAGAAGTTTGAATCGGTATAATGCTGATCCTGGTCGTGGTGTACTTTGTGGAGATTTGGTGTGGTGATCACGAACCCAATACTTTTATCAATCCATTTGGGGAAACGAAGATTGGAATGTTGCAGTACAAAGAAAACCATCGTAATAAATAAATATAAACCAAGCGTAAGAAGATCGAGACCAAAGATGGCTGCTGCTAAAATACTGCTGCTGCCAAACCAAAGAAAACTCTCTAATGGATGTCCACGAAAATTAGTGGAAGCATCCATGGTAGTATCACTGTGGTGCACTCGATGGAAACGCCAGAGAAATGGCACTACATGCGACAAGCGGTGGAACCAGTAACTAACCAGGTCGAATAGGGCAACGCCGAGAAATAATTTTAACCAGAGCGGAAGTTGAAAAACATAAAAAAGTCCGATCGCGTGATTGTTCAACCATTCAATGCTGAATACAGAAACGAATGACCAGAGAATGCCCAGAAGAAAAAACACTGCATAAAATAAACTGTTTTGAAACAGGTGTTGTGGTCTTTTTGTAAACTTGAATTGAGTACTGAGCAATTGCTCAAGCCAATAAAATAATACCATTAATCCAATTAAGATATAATTGGAATTGATAGCAAGCAGTTTGTTAATGAGTTCCATTGCAGAAGATTTTGGTAATGTTGAATGTTGCGTGTTGAATGTTGCGTGTTGCGTGTTGGGTGTTGAACTATTAGTTTGTATGTATAAATAACTCAGCCACCATTTATCTTTATGATTTGTTTTGTATTTGTGATACCATTTACACAAAGGTTATAAAATACCAACCACCGATTAAGCCTTGCTGTAACATTAGATCCTAACCTGCCTGAAATATGCTGCATCTGGTAAATGAATTGTAAAGCGATACAGCTACCTGTTTTATTTCATTATTATAAGCTGTCAGGCTTTTTGCTGTAAATGCAAAACCCAAAAGAAATAAAAGTGAAATAACGAACCGGATTTTAGTTGACATGATTATGATTTTATATTTTTCTGTTAGTAAAGAATATTTTTGCTGCATATATTACCGAAAGAGCTGCTAAAAAAACACCAACTGCAATCAGCTCATTAAATTTTGATTGAAAAAGAAACCAGCCAAGAATAACTAAGGTTACTATTGGAATGAGCAAACCACCGGGTAACTTAAAACCTGCCGGGTATTCTTTATTTTCTTTTAACCTGAATTTTATTAAAGCCAGCACCACGCCGGCATAAGTAATCAGTAAAGTAATGGTTGCCAGAACGATCAGTTGCCGGAAGCCACCGGAAATAGCCATGATAAAAGCAATGGCAGAGAATGTAATAATAGCCAGGTGTGGGGTTGCATATTTGGGATGTAGAGCAGATAAAAACTTCGGCAACAGCCCATCCTTTCCGCCTGCAAATAACACTCTTGGAAACCCGAGTATGGTAGAATAAAAACTTCCGAAAATAGCAAGTACACCACAGGCTATTAAAATTTTAGTACCCCAGCTACCCAGCAGCACACCGGCAACTGCAGCAAGCGGTGCTTTCTGGTTAACCAGTTCTGCACCTAATGCACTTTGAGAAACAATTTGTATTAAAGCATAAAAAACTACCAGGATAACAACACCCAATATTAAACCAAGCGGTGCAGTACGGTTAGGGTTTTTCATTTCGCCACTGATATTTAATGCGGTTTCGCCACCGGAAAAAGAAAAAAATAAAATAAGCGAAGCTGCTCCTAATTTATCAACCGAAGGAAATCCTTCCCATTCCAGGTTAGCGGTATTCAGTTGCACAAGTCCGGCTATTAACATTAAAAGTAGCGGAAGAATTTTTACGAATGTGATGGTTTTTATAACCATCATCCCCTGCTTTGTTCCAATGATATTACTGTATGCAGCTGCGATAAAAATAATGAGAAATAAAAGTCCCCGGTAAAAATATTGGTTAAGAATAGGGAAAGGAATAGACAGCATATCGGCAATACCATTGATCAATGCAGCCGCTGCAAAAGCACCGGTGCCGAACCAAAAAAGAGTGTTGGCTAAAAAGCCCCAGAAGGGACCGAAAGCTTTTTCGATATAGGCATACATACCACCCGATGTAGTAATGCGGCTGCTTACTTCTGCATAACAAAGCGCAACCAGTAAAAACATGAGTCCGCAGACTGCATAAGCAACAATACTGGCATTACCTAAAATACCTGCTATCAATGCCGGCAATAAAAAGATACCGCTGGCAATAGCAATATTTATTACATTGATGGCTACATCGGCAATACCCAGTTCTCTTTTAAGTCCTTCGTTTTGCTCAGTCATTTTTATTTTGATTTATGGGCTTCCATATCTATCTCAATCAACTGCCCTTCAACAGCCAGTCCTTTTACTTCAAGCCAGGTACCTGTAGGGAATTGCTTTTTATAAATTGAATTGCGAAAGCCGTTCTCCGTTGCAAAATGATTGGTTTTATCTTTTTTAATATTTATTCTACCCGCACCAGCACTCTTCTTGTTTTTATATTGTCGCCAATAATTGCTGTATCTCCTTTTAGTTGGATTTGTCGTGGCTGTTCGGTATTGGTATAGAAAGGAAGCGTTCCTCCTTTTACATGATGGATCACCTTTCCTTTTGCAGGTTCATATGTATACGTACCGAAGTATCCGAAAGAATGACTGCTAAAAAAGTCATGAAAATTTATATTGTATTTTTTCGCCTCTTCTTCTGTTATTTTAAGAGGCGTATCGCTGGAAACATTGATACTTAATATGCCACCGGGTGAGTAAATAAAATACCCTCTCGGGTTTTTTCCGTAACGATGTACCCAGGTATTAGTAGTAGAGTCCAAATCAACAAACTCAACCAACCGCCATACACCAACAATTCCTTTGGCGGGTTTTGCTGTTTGCGAATTGGCTGTCGAATAGATTATAAAGATTAGCGCAAATCCAATTAAAACTGATTTCGTTTTCATTTTTTATGTTGTTAACATTCAGAGAAAAATATTAATGAAAATAAATTTTCCATCACCTATAGATAACTCAACCACCATTTTTCTTTGTGTGATTGTTTATAGGCATCAAATTTTTTGCATAAAGGATACATCAGTGCGATTACTAAAATCCAAATCAGGTAAACCATTATCAGATTAAAGCCATAACCTGTTAATGCTTCTGTTTTTGTAATGTGTTTGCGTAAAATCATGGCTCGCCAGCCAAAACCGGTAAGCTCAGCAGTCAACATCGCTAATAAATGAATGACATAAAGATGAATGATGTAGTAAAAAAAAGGTACCCGGCCAAATACGCAAAAGAAATTGACGACTTTACCTTTTAACTTTTCTGCATTGGCAAGAAAAAGAAACGCTACGCCCAATGTTACCAACAAATACAACAAAGAAGGTGGATACTTGCTAACATTGAAAATTGACATGACCGTCTTTAATGTATATCCATAGTTTGTCCACTTTACAGGGTCGCCATAAGCATTGATTGCTATCAGAAGAAAGAAAAGTAAAATGCTTCCTAAACCCAGTCCGTTCAAAATTCTCTTCCTTTTGAAGGCGTCAAAACTGTTGTCATATAACGACCCAAAGCAATAACCTAATGACATAACCGCTATCCAGGGTATGAGGGGATAGCCAACAAGGATAGAATGAGTTCCATCACTCCAAAGAAGACCACGTTGATGCAGGAGCGACCAAAGTATATTGTCTTTTATCTCAATGTTATCCAACAAGTTGTGCCCGAAAATGATGATCATGCTAAATAGCAGGATGATATTTTTGGGTAGATGGATAAGGCCTGCCAACACAATCATACTTACGCCAAGCACCCATATTACCAATAATCCGGTACGACTGAATTCAGGGTCAAAATACCATGCAAAAGATACAATGGTTAGTTCGATAAAAATTAACCAGAGCCCACGCTTGAGTAAGAACACGGATAATTCAGCGGGTGTTTTTCTTTTCCCAATCATAAAGGCAGAAAGCCCAGCCAGGAAACTAAATGCAGGTGCACAAAAATGAGTGATGAATCTTGTAAAGAAAATAGGCAGTGTTGTTTGGGTTGGATCGGTAGGATTAAATAAGTGTGCAGAATAATGAAAATAATCCCGCACATGGTCGAGCGCCATGATCACCATCACTACACCTTTTAGCAGGTCAATAGATTCTATTCTGTGTTTTGTGATTGCCGTCATTAATATAGCAGGTGGAATTTTAGTGCGCCGACTTTATCTCTGTTAGTAATATTGTAACTGTTGTGTTGCCAATATTCTCCACATAGTGTTTACCTACTTTGTCGCTCCACTCTACATTGCCCAATATTTCCTCAGCGTCAAACGGTTTTCCATTTTCAGGATAGATTCTAAGCAGTCCACCTGAAATTACATAAGACGTTTTTGGAGGATGTGTATGTGTGCTGTCCTTTTCTCCGGGCTTGAGAGAATACTCTATCACTCTTACAAACTCATTTTTCAAAACTATTTTTGCCTTATCAGGTGAAGCTTTTACAAAGTCAATTTCTGTGGTATCCGTTTCGCCTGAAGCTTTGTGTTGCAAAGAGTCATTTAATACCGTTGCCTGATTACTTTCTTTTGATTTAGAATTTTGATTGCACGAGAAGGCCAGCAAGCTGATTGTGATAAGAAAGATTAGTTTATTCATGCCGAGAGGTTAACAGATGTTACTTACAGTTTCATTTTTTTCACGCAAGGACGCAAAGCCACTAAGGAAAGGCTCGTTGGCGCGTATGCCACGTTGTCATTTCTTTTTCCAACTCAATACAATTTCAGTAATCAATAATGGTATAGCCCAGCAAAACCAGATAATAGTTACGCCTCTTTCTTCAAATTCCGGCATCAATGATTTTATAAAAGCTGAATTATTTAAAATGCGGAAAAAAAAGAAACCGAGCGTTACCACATAGCTTCTTATCATCCACTCTTTGTGTTGAGTCATCCGTCTTTTCATCACCGATAGGTAAGCCATCGATGCTGTGGTAATCCAGGCAAAAGCTAATGCCTGCAAACCAAACGCCCATGCAAAACTTATTTTGTATCCACTTGTCCAGGCCAAATTCGTAGCGGATATTGTACCGATTAAAATGGCAATGAGATAGATACGTCCCATCATTCTGTGTATGCTGACGTACTTATTTCTAAATGCTTTCCAGAATTGAAACGGGCCAATTAACATGGCTGTAAGCCCGCAAGAAATATGAAAAACCAAAGCAAATTTATAATCCCAAAACCTGCCGTAGCTTTCTTTAGTAAGGTAGAAGTAGGGTAAAATCTCTTGAAAAGTAACTTTACCTACATAGAGAATAAGGAGAAATATAAAGCTTGCTCTTAGATACGAAGTTGGTTTGCTTTTTTGATGCAGTGGCAATAAGTTATTGTTCATAATTATTTCTGAATTTCAGCGATGTTAATCCCCTACAAATCTCACGTCAACCAAGAATTTTTGTGAGCACAAATCCATCATTTGGTTTCAGTTTCTCTTCAATCAATAGGATAAATTGCTCAGCCTTAGGATAAATTCATCATTCTGTAATGGAACCCCCTGATTAATGACAGCGAGATGTTCTAAAAAACGGGGCTTCGATTATCTTTATGAGCAAATGCACAAAGGCTACTGCTTGTATTTCCTTTTTTTGATTTGCTTTTGCTGTTATGGAAAATTCGCCTTTGCGCAAACGGGTTCTGGCTATGAAGCCATTTCCACCGCACAGGGATTATCGCAGGGGCTTATTAATGATATGATCCAGGATAAGGAAGGCTTTATCTGGATAGCTACTAAGGGGGGCTTAAACCGGTATGATGGGTACACCTTCAAAATTTTTACAAATGACCCACAGGACAAAAACTCAATAAGCAGCAATGCAGTAAGCAATTTGCTGGAAGACAGAAAGGGTAGAATTTGGATAGGTACTTACGATGGGGGCGTGAATGTGTATAGTAAAAAGACAGGTCGTTTTTTGCGCATTGCTAAAAAATCTGGAGACCTGTCCGGCCTTTCCAGCAATCGGATAATATCTGCTATGATAGAGTTGCCTGACGGCAGCATATTGGTGTGCCCGCAGGGCGGCAGCATGAATATTATTTCACTGCCCGGTAATAGTATAGACCCGCCTTCTATTACCCGGTTAAACGCTCCTCAAAACCGGGAAATAATGGGAGTGGCAAAAGATGATAAGGGCTATATATGGGTTGGCTGCACAGATGGCAGCATCTTTATTTTCAATCCGTCTTCTTTCAGTTTCGGGTTGTTAAGTAACGGACATACGCTTACTGATTTGATTGAAAAGGTTGGCACCCGACTCACCGCACGCTCCAGCCAGCCATTTTTTTTAGAACCTGTTCCTGAAATTCCTGAATCTGGTTTGGCATTAATAGATTCTACCGGGCAATTGCACCCAGGTGTTTTTAGTAATGACACAGCCGGAGGTTTTATTCTACATAAACGTTTTCCTTTAAAACCGGGGACTTCGGGTGATGTTTTTTTTGATTTCCAAGGCCTCAAAGCAGGAGCCGATCTGAATGATGTTACCAGCTTATATTTAAAAACATCTGTCAAAAATCAAGGCCTGAAGAGCCTGCTGCTAGACCGTTCAGGTATTTTATGGGTGGGCACACTGGGGCACGGTATCTATAAGTATAGAATTGGGCCCGGCCGCTTCAAACCAATACTTCCAAATTTGAGCTTGCAACGAATAACGGTACTAAATAAAGATATTATCTACTTGCAGGGATGGAGAGTGGCAAATACTGTAACTGCTGAGGGAGCCGAATATTCAAATCCACTTCAACCAGTTGTAGGCAACTCAGTGACAACCGTTGCGCTGCAAGCTCAGCATGGCGATTACTGGACTTATACATTAGATAAGAAAACGGTAACTCACTACACTGCCGGTTTACAAATGCTGGCCACCTACGATGAACCGGTAAACCCAACTCGAACCGAGCAGCTACAACCCATGATAGAAGATAGCAAGGGACGTATATGGGTTTGTGGAGCTAACGGAACATTAGCACGAATTGATCCAATAACCAGCGAAATAACCAGGTTTGTAATAGATATTGAACGAAATACGGGCACGCTGGCACTTGCTCAAACCAATGCTTTTTATGAAGATGGCAAGGGCATTTTCTGGCTGGGCACTGAACATGGTTTTGCAAGGCTGAATTTTAAAAATGATGCAGCTGCGCCAGAAGTAAAATGGTATAAAAACGTTCCGGACAATTCCAGTTCCCTAAGTTACAATTATGTTTCCTGGTTTATGGATGATCCCGTAAATGCTGATTATCTATGGATATGCACCAAGGGCGGTGGCCTGAACCGTATGGAAAAATCAACAGGAAAATTTATCCATTATACCACAAAACAAGGATTGCCTAATGATGTTGTCTATGGAGTGTTGACAGACAAGGCAGGCAATATATGGGGAAGCACCAACAAGGGCTTGTTTTGTATGATGGCCGGGCAAAAAGATGAACAGCCAATGTTCAGAGTGTTCAGTACCAGCGATGGCTTACAGGCTGATGAATTTAATACCAATGCATTAGCCAAACTATCCAACGGCAATCTGGCTTTTGGCGGGATAAACGGTATCAACATCTTCAATCCGCAAAAAGTACTGTCTTCGGGCTTTATGCCCCAAATTTTCATCACGGGTATTCAGATTGGAAGTAAGGCACTCCTGCCTGGCGATGAAACGGGTGTGCTGGAAGAAACCATTGAACAAACTTCTGCTATCACTCTTTCTCATTTGCAGGATGTGCTTACGCTTGAATTTTCATCACTTGATTTTACTGCACCTAATCAAAATAAATACCGTTACCAGTTAGTGGGTATTGATAAAGACTGGGTGGAAAGCGGCACCAGACGAACCGCTACTTACCTGCACCTGCCCCCGGGCCAATATGTGTTCAAAGTGCAGGGCAGTAACAGCCAGGGAATGTGGAGCACCACGATAGCCGAGTTAAAAATTGTTGTAACTCCACCGTGGTGGCGCACCTGGTGGGCTTATCTTGTTTATGTGCTGTTGATTGGATTTGCCGTGAGAGCGTATTTTCTATTCAGAATCAACAAAACAAAACTGCAATCTCAATTGCATTATGAGCAGCAGGAAGCAAAACGTATAAAGGAAGTGGATACACTTAAAACACAATTGTATGCCAATATCACGCATGAGTTTCGTACTCCGCTTACCGTTATCATGGGAATGGCGCACCAGGTAAAATCAAACCCGGAAGAACATCTTGATAACGGTATGGATATGATTGTGCGAAACGGCCAGCACCTGCTTAATCTTGTAAATGAAATGCTCGATTTATCAAAACTGGAAGATGGAAAGATGACGCTGCACCTGGTAAATGGCGATGTGATTAATTTTTTGAGATACATTGTAGAATCGTTTGAATCATTAGCAGCAAGCCAGCAAAAACAATTTCATTTTTTATCTGATACAGATGAATTGACAGTGGCTTATGATGCAGAAAAACTAAGACAGATTATCACCAATCTTTTATCCAATGCCTTAAAGTTTACAGCGGCAAAGGGTAATGTGTATGTAAGCATTTCGCAGGACGAAGCCGCGGATGCAGAGCATGCTATTTTGGTTTTAAAAGTAAAAGATACCGGCATCGGCATTCCTGAAAACCAGGTTCAGCATATATTCGACCGTTTTTATCAGTTAGATAATAGTCATACCCGCAAAGCAGAAGGCACCGGTATCGGCCTTGCGCTTACCAAAGAATTGGTAAAACTCATGAACGGAAACATTGCTGTAAAAAGCCCTCCGGTTGGCGCCACAAAGGGAACTGAGTTTATTATCACTCTTCCATTAACTAAAGTGCGTATCGGGGTAAACGAAAACTTACCCACTGCACCGGCAAATGAAAATGGCGTGGTTGCACCTTTCCAAAGACAGGCAATTGAATATGCAGAAGGCAATACAACGAAAGACAATAGCGTACCCTTACTATTATTGGTAGAAGATAATGTTGATGTAGTGGCTTACACGGCAAGTTGTTTGCCCGATTATAAATTAAGTGTTGGAAAAGATGGCCAGGAAGGGTTTGATATTGCCGTGGAAATAATACCGGACTTGATTATTACCGATGTTATGATGCCCTTTATTGATGGTTTTGAAATGTGCCGGAAGCTGCGCCAGGACGAACGCACCAGCCACATACCCATCATCATGCTAACAGCAAAGGCCGATATGCAAAGTAAATTGGAAGGGTTGGAACAGGGCGCAGATGTGTATTTGGAAAAACCGTTCAATAAAGAAGAACTTTTGCTGCGCATCAGAAAATTAATAAAACAAAGAAAAAATTTACAGCAATACTATAGCAAACAGATGGGCATTATTGCCGATACGGAAATAATGCCAGCTCCGGGGACGTCAGATATTGAAGAAGGAAAAGAACATGAGTTTGTAAAAAAGGTGAGAGAAATTGTGGAAGCCAATTTTACCAACTACGAGTTTAGCGTAGAGCAGTTGTGTCGGCAGGTGTTTATGAGCCACTCGCAGTTGCATCGTAAATTAGAAGCACTAACAAATTGCCCGCCCAATAAGTTTATAAAATTGATTCGTTTACAAAAAGCTAAAACATTATTAGCCAACCCTGCGCTACCTATTGGTACCATTGCTCTGGATTGCGGGTATATTGATCCTGGATATTTTGCACGAGTGTTTAAACAGGAGTACGGTCTAACTCCACAAGAATGGAGAACAGTGAAATAGAAAAACTTCATTCATTAGTCATTCTCCAGCTTTTCCTCTACGCCATGAGCTGCTTTTAGCTAATTCAACGAAGGCATCCATTCTCAAACACTTATCTCAACCAGGAGTAATTATGACCGAATCGTTTCGAATTTCGCTAAATCCGAAATGAATTGGTTCGATATTCGGCTGCTTGGGACTACCAAAACTTAATGGCCGAAAATCAATGAAGATGTAAGCCTCTTATTCTATGCCGGGTATTATACATTATATATTGTGTATTTAAAGCGGAAAAGCTTCAAGGCATTGTACCCAAAATAGGTGTTTGGAAAAAGAAGTATTGAAAGCTACAGTTATTCAAAGTTGTTAGGAGCTGCACATCTTTTCCAATATTCCATAATTACAGTGATAGTTTTTTCCAATTCTGACAATCTAGACTGCTTTACAAAAAATCCTTGTACCGACAGGCTGTAAGCATCAATCACAGCCTTCTGATTTAGCGAAGTAGAAAAAAACAAATAAGGGATGCATTTATTCATCAAACCAGCATCGGTTTTTAATTTCGCCCTTAATTCAAATCCAGTTAGTTTAGGCAGGTTGATATCCGATAATATAAGAAAAGGGACTATCGTGCCACTGTTTAAGAAGTCAAGCGCTTCCTGCCCATCGGCGAAAAAAATTAATTCGTTAGGATATCCCAAAGTCGAAAAGACTTCTTTTATAACATCCTGATCGTCCATATCATCCTCTATAATTACTACCGGTCCGTTCGTATTCATTTTTTGCAGCGTTTTTAAATTAGAAGGTAAATATTTGAATATAATCAACTTACAATGGGTGTAGTGTATCCATTTCAAGAATATTGTAAGCTTAATTTGCGCAAAGAAAGGGAAACCTTCATGATTCAAAATATGCAAAATAAAAAAAATACTTTCATCCACTGAATTGAATGAATAATTTCAGTTTTTTACCATGAATGGTTAACCAGAATAAATTGTAATAAGAAAATATCCCGATAAATTGACTTCGTTAGCTTTCCAAATGAATGCGTTGCTAATCAGCTTTCCTTTCTCGTTTTTCACAACAGATTTTTCGCTGTTGATCGAATGTTATCATAACCATCGGGGCACCGCAACGCCAAACACCTTGCAAGAGCTTTTCTTTCATTCCCGCAATAGTCTTTTAACTTGTCAGGTCGTTATCATATGGCTGAATAGAAACTAAATGTTTTGTTGTAACACGCCAGCTGGATTGCTCGTGTCAATAGGCTGCGTTGCCAGATAATGAATAAAATAAGGCATCCAATCACATGTTATTTTTATTGCAGTGTAAACCTTTACTGGGCTAGTCTGTTTAAAATTTTAAACTGTAAATAGCATAATAATGAACAATGTAATTGTAGTAGCGGGAGCGACAGGTGACTTAGGCGGAAGAATTGTAAAGGTATTATTAACAAAAAATGCTGAAGTAAGAGCAGTAGTTCGTTCATCAACAAACGTTGAAATAATAAAACATCTTGAAACACTCGGTGTAAAGATTTACAAAGTAAATAACTGGACTGTAGAAGAATTGACAAAAGCATGTAACGGTGCATCATGTGTAGTTTCTGTATTGGCTGGTTTACGTGAAGTTATCATAGATGCTCAAAAGGTTTTATTAGACGGTGCAATTGCCGCAGGTGTACCCCGTTTCATTCCTTCCGATTATTCATTAGATTTTACAAAGTTCTCCAATGGTGAAAATCGAAACCTTGATTTAAGGCGTGAATTTCATCAGTACCTTCATAAGACTTCTATTGCTTCCACTTCGGTTTTTAATGCTGCATTTACAGATTTGCTGACTGGTCCAATGCCTGTGATTTTCTTTAAACAAAAACTGGTTCTTTATTGGGGAGATGCAGACAATCGTTGGGATTTTACAACAATGGATGACACGGCAGCCTATACCGCTAACGTTGCCCTTGATACATCAACTCCAAGGTATCTTAGAGTAGCAGGAGACCAAATTAGTCCCAGAGAAATAAGAGCAGTAGTGAATGAAATAACAGGAGATAAATTTAAGTTGATACGTACAGGAGGACAAGGAATGCTTGGAGTGATTATTAAAATAGCAAAAACATTTTCACCATCAAAAGACAATCTTTATCCTGCATGGCAGGGAATGCAGTATATGCACAACATGATTGATAATCGTTCCAAAATTAATAAGCTGGATAATGACCGCTATCCTGAAATACATTGGACAATGGTGAAGGAATTTTTGCGCAAACATCAGGTGCAAGTAAAATGAATTATTATTTGCCGAAGAGATAATTTAATCGGCTGCACCGCATTAATTGAACTTCCGTAAGGTTTAGATTCGAAGTACAAGGTGAAGAACAACTATATGAAGAATGCAAAAAGCAAGGAGTACTACACAGCCCTGATTCAAAAGTCGAAGAACAGTATTATGGACAAGGAGAGTTTGCAGCAGTTGATAGTCAAAGGAACTACTCACGCTTTACGAGGTGATGTGATTAGTTCCTGCAATCGACCTGTTTGTAAGATAGAACTCAAAAACTCGAACTTTTTGCTGGTCAGTTTTCCCCGGTAATATCAAATAAGGAACTTAAATCCAGTAAATCATGGAGCAACAGGTTCGAGTTTTCAACCCTTGGCACTACCAAAGCTGAAAAGCCGGATTCCTATCCAGCTTTCTTTTTGCCCAAAACCTTGCCAGCAAGGTGACAATAAATTCATTCTGTTTGAATGAAACAGTGAGGGAAAGTAATTTAGATATGCAGTGCCACTGGTGAAGGTAAAAAGTAATCTGCCTACCGGCGGATCATTTTACCGTTTCCAACGCAGCATAAGCGATAAGCATAAAGCAAAATTATATTTCTGCAACAGCAGATTAATGTTTGTAGCAAGACGATAGATTACCCCGCCTGTGCCCTGACCAGAACCAACGTGATATTCTCCCTTTCTAATTTATCCACTGTTTCGACCAAGCCCTTTAAC
>JANPJC010000101.1:0-2939 GCA_031425315.1 Chitinophagales bacterium | reverse complement strand
TATATTGCTTGGATAGCGTGGTGGGCATTATTTGCCGTAGTCATATTACTACCATCTTGTTGGAGAGATAATACGGTTAGAACAATGTATTGTTATAGTGCAATATCAGAAATGATATGGTGGGCAAGGGCATAGCGGGTTAGTTCCGAATTTGTTTGTAAACCAAGTTTTTCTAATATCCGGCTGCGATGTGTACTCACCGTTGTTAATGCAGAGGAGAGGGATTGAGCTATCTGCGTTACTGTTTTTCCTTCGGCAAGCAATTTAAGTATATCAAGCTCACGGTTGGTAAGCATTTCATGAGGCTTTTTGGAAGTGCCGGTGCTGATCAATAATTTTTCTGCTATCTCCGGAGTAATGTATTTTTTACCCATTGCAATGCGGTGTATTGCGTTAATGAGTTCCAATGGCGCTGCATTCTTATTCATGTAACCGGCGCCGCCTGCTTTTAACACCCGTACGGCATAAAGGTCTTCTGTAAAAACGCTGAGTATCAAAACAGGGATGTGTGGCTTTACGAGTTGTATCTGTTCCAATGCATCCAACCCGGTTATGCCCGGCATATCAAGGTCAGAAATAATGAGGTCAAAATCATGTAAGGTTACTTCCCTTATGATAGATGCTCCATCACCTACCTCCGTAATCTCAACAGCAGGATATTCATCTCTTAATATTTGTATCAATCCCCGCCTTACAAAGCTGTGATCATCCGCTAAAAGAACCCGTTTCATATAATTGGATTTAAACGAAAGCCTATTTTTTTATTTATTGAACCTCCCTGTTAATCAGGTACCTCATTTGTATAGGGTAAATTAACAACGATTGTTGTTCCTCTCTCCGGCAATGAAATTAAATCAAATAGTCCATTTAATGAATGCACTCTTTCCTTCATACCCAGCAGCCCAAATGAATGTTTGCTTTGCACTGCTGCGGTATCAAATCCCTTTCCATCATCCTCAATAATAAGTACAATGCGTTTATCAATTACATTTAACGAGCTTACTACTTTACTTGCGCCTGCGTACCGCATAATATTGGTAAGTGCTTCCTGGTACACCCTAAAAATACAAATAGCAGCTTCTTGTGGTAATTTGACCGTAGTTTGATTGCTTGTAAAATGCACCGGCGTATTGCTCGTATCTGTAAACTGCTTTCCAAGCCATTCCAAAGTCTCCAGCAAGCCATTGTCATCCAGCGCAGCAGGCCTCAATTCATTTAAAATTTTTCTTACTGATTGGTGGCTTCCATCCAGTAATTCTATCATGTTTTTCAGCTTATTTTTTATGGAAACTGATTCTGAAGATACTTGCTTATCAATCCAAACAGTATCCATTTTAATGGCGGTAAGCTGCTGTCCAAGTTCATCATGAATTTCACGGGCAATGCGTTTGCGTTCTTCTTCCCTAATGGTTTGCAGGTGGGCAGTTAACTTGCGGAGCTCTTCGGTTGTTTTTATTATTTCGTTCTCTGCAATTTTACGGTCAGTAATATTACGGATACTGCACTGTATCACAGGCTTACCTTTTACATCATAAACATTGCTGATAAACTCTACCCAAATGGGTTGCCCTGTTTTGGTTACAAGCGGGAGGTTTTCGTACCGCACATATTTTTTTGATTTTAGTTTCAAAAACGATGCTTTATTGGCAGCTATATCTTTAAACAAACTGATTTCCCAAAGCTGTTTGTCTAAAAACTCTTCATGTGAATAATGTAACATATCACATAAAAAAGAATTTACATCTTCTATAAATCCAGTTTCAGCATTCAGGATAAAAATTCCGTCTTTTGCTGATTCAAAAAGGCGCCGGTATTTAAGTTCAGATGCTGTGATTTCTAATGCTGCCAATTTGCGATTGGTAATATCAGTTGTTACTCCCAACAAGTTGGTAATGTTACCCGTTGTATCTTTTAGCGGTACCGCATGTGTCTCCAGCCAGCGGCGCCCACCTTTTAAACCGGTCACTTCAAATTCAAAAGTTCCGGAGTTGCCATTAAATACTTCTTTGCTCAACCGGTTAAAGCCCATCCTGTATTTTTCATCTACAAGTTCTGTCATTCGATGTCCCAATACCTGCTGTTCATTATCGGCTTCTATCATGGCAAGGCCTGCTGGGTTCATTGATAACAGTTCGCCTCTACTGTTAAGTACCTTTACACATTCAGGTTCCGTATCTAAAATAGTTCGTAAATAGATTTCGTTTTCTTTAAGTTTGTTTTCTGCTTTTATACGTTCTGTAATATCCAACACATAAGACACACCCGTCCCAAAATTACCTCCTTCCAAAGCTGTAGCTCCAATCAATATTGGCAGCCGGCTGCCGTCCTTCCGGATATACTCCTTTTCATAAGGTTGGCAAATTCCTGTATTTATTATATGCTCTATTGCTATGCGGTCCAGCTCCTGGTACTCCAGAGGGGTTATTCTACTCCAGTTTATTTTTTTCTCCTGTAGGTCTTGTTTGGAGTAACCCGTCATTTTCAAAAAGCGGTCGTTGGCATCCAATATTTCGCCATTTAAACCCCAGTAGAAAAACCCAATCATGTCAGATTCAAATATTCTTCTAGTTCTAGCTTCGCTCTGGCGTAATTCATCTTCTGCCTTTTTTCGCTCTGTTATGTCCATCATATTGCCTGTTGCTCGAATAACTTTACCATCTGCATTCCTAATAATATAGCACCTGTCGTAAATATCTACATATCCGTTCTTGGTTTCAAATCGGTATTCAGATATCCAGGTTTTTATACCATGTTCAAAAGCATTTTTTTTGCTGGCTACTATCTTTTCTCTATCAGCAGGGTGTATTTTTTGCTCCCATACTTTCTCTGTAGGAACAGGATCTGAAACATCTAAGTCGTATAAAAGCTGGTGCCTTGCATTGGCCCAAAGTTCACCTGTTTCAAAATTCCATTCCCACAATGCATCGTTAGTGGTACCG
>JANPJC010000100.1:0-15954 GCA_031425315.1 Chitinophagales bacterium | reverse complement strand
GATGTTCAGAACCCGCTTTTAATGTACCTGCTCGATTACGATAACAATGGCATCAATGAGCAGATTCTCGCCTATAAACACAATGGAGAATATTATTCATTTCTTGGTAAAGATGATCTGGAGCAGCAGATCCCCTCCATTAAAAAGAAATTTTTGAAGTACGATGATTTTGCGGGCAAAACCGTTGAGCAGGTTTTTGGTAATCAATTGAGCACAGCCGGCTTATTAAAAGTAACAGCACTACAATCAGTTGTTTTTTATGGTGATGGTAAAGGTAATTTTGTTAACCAAATGCTTCCTTTACCCGCTCAGGTGGCGCCGATATTTGCCATTATTCCTGGAGACTTTAATCGGGATGGTAAGCCCGATCTGCTTACCGGAGGTAATTTTTCAGGCGTGTTGCCCTATGAGGGACGTTATGATGCTTCAGTACCGTCGGTGTTGTGGGGAAGTGGCGGCAATTCTTTAAGTGTTCAATTACCTGTTGAGAAAAGTCTTTTATTAAAGGGGGAAATAAGGGATATCAAAAATTTGAAGATTGGTAAAAAGGATGCTGTACTTATCACCCGCAATAATTCTTCCGCGGTAATATTATCTTACTAGCGCCCTCGAAAACCGGCTAAAATATTGAAATCGAGCCGGATTTTCCGCTGAATTCGGGCGTTTCAGCCCATCATAAAAAATAGTTATCAAAATATTTATTGATAATCAGATAGTTACAAAGGGTGTTTGAAAAATAACCTTGTAAATGTTTGGCATCTGGTATCATTTACCCATACCTTTGCGCTCCTTAAATTATTTTATGAGGTGCTACCGGGATGGCGGTAGTAAATTTTAACCCGGGGTGATCAGCCCTGAAAATTGAAATTATGAGTAAACTTCATTTTACCACAAAGCATGCGAATGCAGCTTCCGTACAGCGTAACTGGTACGTTGTCGACGGGACCAATCAAACTGTGGGACGTATCTGTAGCAAGATAGCCGCTGTATTGCGCGGTAAGAACAAAGCTTATTATACGCCTCATGTTGATTGCGGAGATTTTATTGTTTTTATTAATGCCGATAAAGTAAAATTTACCGGTAACAAGCTGGACGAAAAAGAATACCAGACTGTATCAGGATATCCTGGAGGCCAGAAGATTGAAATTGCAAAAGATCTGATGAAACGCCGTCCGGAACTGGTTGTAGAGCGTGCTGTAAAAGGCATGTTACCTAAGAACCGCCTTGGCAGACAGATGTTTAAAAAACTATTTGTTTATACAGGTGCAGAGCATCCGCACAGTGCTCAGAAACCAGCTGAATTGAAATTCTGATTTTAAAAACTATTCCAAAAAATCAATAAATGGAAAAACAAAAAAACGCGGTAGGCCGTCGCAAGGAAGCTGTTACCAGGATTTTTCTGAGTAAAGGCGATGGTAAAATCACCGTGAATGACCTGGATTATAAAAAATATTTTCCTCAGGTGTACCTGCAAAATCAGGTTGAACTTCCTTTCGCTACAATCGAAAGTGTTGGCAAATTTGATGTTCAGGTGAACGCAAGTGGTGGTGGTAAAAAAGGCCAGGCAGAAGCAACAAAGCTTGGTATTTCCCGCGCACTGATTGAAGTAAATCCTGAGTGGAGGCCTGCTTTGAAAGCAGCTGGTTTACTCCGCCGCGATCCAAGAGTTGTTGAAAGGAAGAAATTCGGTAAGAAAAAAGCGAGAAGAAGCTTCCAGTTCAGCAAACGTTAATTTCCGGTACAGAAGGCTCATTGGCAGATTGTTATGTCTGCTCAAAAGTTTTCGGCAGTGGAAGAGACTTTAACTATCATCATTTTATACAAACAATACAATGGAAAATAACACTTCATTACAACAGCAGTTACTTGAAGCCGGTGTCCATTTCGGGCATTTGCGTAAGAAGTGGAATCCCAAGATGCTGCCTTATATCTATGCGGAGAAAAAAGGCATTCATATCATTGATCTGAACAAAACTGTGGAATGCCTCCAGGAAACCGCAGCAGCGTTGAAAAGTATCGCCAAAAGCGGTAAGAAGATCATGTTTGTGGGAACCAAAAAACAAGCAAAGGAAATCGTTACAGAGTGTGCGCAGCGCATCAACATGCCATACGTTACAGAACGTTGGTTAGGTGGTATGCTTACGAACTTTAATACTGTGAGAAAGAGCGTGAAGAAAATGCAGAGTATTGAAAAAATGCTTAACGATGGCAGCTTCGACAATATCACCAAAAAGGAACGTCTTCAGTTGACGCGTGATAAAGAGAAAATGGAAAAGGTTTTGGGCGGTATTGCACAGCTCGGCCGTGTTCCAGCCGCTCTCTTCATCATTGATATCGGTCACGAACATATTGCATTATCCGAAGCCAAACGTCTTGGAATTGCAACATTCGGAATGGTGGATACCAATTGTGATCCTAACAAGGTCGACTTCCCTGTACCTGCAAATGATGATGCAACAAAATCAATTGCCATCATTGCAAATTATATCACTGCTGCAATTGCAGAAGGTTTATCTGAAAGACAGGCTGAGAAAACTGAGGAATCAGATGATGTCGAAGATGTATCAGATAAATCACCACGCTTTGCTTTGGAAGAAGACGAAGACAAAGGTGGTGCGCGCAGAGGTGCTGGTGGTGGTGCCGGTGCAGGCGGAAAAGCTCAACCTAAGCGCAGGGTTCCAGGACCAGGTGCAGGTGGACGCAGACCAGCCCAGAAAAGATAATTTCTTTTCGTATAGCCCAAGCCGGTAGTGAGTACCGTAACGTTATTATTCAAATAAAATAGTGCCCGATGCAATTAACAATTGTTGAAGGCCGGAGATAAATATGAGTACTGTAACAATTACAGCAGCAGATATTAATAAGCTCCGCCAGATGACGGGAGCAGGCATGATGGATTGCCGCAAAGCATTGACAGAAACCAATGGTGATTTTGAAGCAGCGATAGATTGGTTGCGTAAAAAAGGACAAAAAGTTGCAGCATTGCGCGGTGACCGTGAAGCAAAGGAAGGTGTGGTATTAGCTAAAACCACCGGCGATAATAAAACAGGAATGGCTTTATGCCTTAGCTGTGAAACTGATTTCGTGAGTAAGAATGCAGATTTTGTTGCTTTTGCGCAAAGCATAATGGACGCCGCTATCAGCAATAATGTTAAGACAGCTGAAGAGTTGAATAACGTTTCCATTAGCGGTGCAAAAATTGCGGATATGGTGAATGACAAGCTTGCCAGCATTGGTGAAAAGATTGGCATTTCTAAATTCGAAAGGATTGATGCTGATTATGTGGCTTCATATATTCACGGTGCCAACAGAATGGGTGTATTGGTTGGTTTAAATAAAGCATTACCTGATGCAGGTAAAGACATTGCAATGCAGATTGCGGCGATGAATCCTGTAGCAGTTGATCCATCTTCTGTACCTGCTGATGTAGTGGAAAGAGAAAAAGCAATCGTTACCGACCTGATCAAAAATGATCCCAAGATGGCCGGTAAACCAGAAGAGATGATCAGCAAAATTGCGGATGGTAAATTGAATTCTTTCTTTAAAGAAAGCACATTGATCGCCCAGGCTTTTGTAAAAGACAACGGCATAACTGTTGGTGATTACATTAAATCTGTTGATAAAGATCTTAAAGTGAGTTCTTTCAAACGTATAGCACTGGGCTGATTTTTATTAGTCCAATGTATAAAAGGTCCTGGGATTTTTCCCGGGACTTTTTTTTAGTCATTAGTCGGAAGTCAGGAGTCATGAGTAGGCAGAAGGCAGTAGGCAATAGGCAGTAGGAAACAGCCAATACAATTAGTGGCCGAGCTGTCCATTGACGATTGACGTTTCACGATTCACGCAGGCAATGGTTGTTCATTGACTCATTCACACATTTCCACTTAGCGATTATCACGATAGCTATCCCGGTATTTGGACACAGAGGGCCACAAAGGAACAAAGAACACAGAGGAACAGCAAATACAGTTTTAGGTTAGCAATTCTGCGTTGGGCTGTGAATTATCTCATTGACATATTCACCTATTCACATTCGAGCCTCCTTCATTCACGATTGACGATTGACGATTCACGCAGGCAACGGCTGTTACTTCTCACTTCGGCCTTCGTACTTCTCACTTCCTTTTGTATCTTCGTGGCATGCAGCCAGTATATAAACGAATCCTTCTGAAGCTTTCCGGTGAATCATTAATGGGGCAAAATAATTTCGGGCTTGACTCTTCCGTGATCAGCCGTTATGCCCAGGAAATAAAAACGATAGTAGACCTTGGTGTTGAAGTGGCTGTGGTGATAGGCGGTGGTAATATTTATCGCGGAATGAACGAATCTGAAACTGGAATTGAACGTGCACATGGTGATTATATGGGAATGCTCGCGACAGTAATTAATGGTATGGCGATGCAGGCGATGCTGGAAAAGTTGGGCGTGTACACAAGGCTGCAGAGTGCCATTAAGATGGAACAGGTAGCTGAACCTTATATCCGCAGAAGGGCAATGCGTCATCTTGAAAAACACCGCGTTGTTATTTTCGGAGCAGGTACCGGAAACCCATATTTCACAACAGATACAGCAGGATCATTGCGTGCAATTGAAATCAATGCCGAAGTGATTTTAAAAGGAACCAGAGTGAATGGAATTTATACTGCTGATCCTGAAAAAGATCCAACTGCAACCAAATACGATACCATTACTTATAAAGAGTGTATGGATCGTAATTTGAAAGTGATGGATATGACAGCATTCACGCTGTGTATGGAAAACAATTTGCCGATTATTGTTTTTGATATGAATGAACCATCCAATCTTAAAAGAGTTGTAATGGGTGAAAAGATTGGCACTTTGGTAAAGTGATAATTTCCTTTTCTATCATTAGCTATTCTCTCAAACTGTAAAAGTTTTTTATGTCCATCGCGGATATCCGGAAAGATTACAAAAAAGCTTTTCTCTCTGAAAAAGATGTACACTCATCTCCTGTTACTCAGTTTGGTCAATGGTGGAATGAAGCCGTTGCTGCTGAAATTGAAGAAGTAAATGCTATGACCCTGGCAAGTGTTGCACCCGATGGCAGACCAGCAGCGAGAATTGTATTGCTAAAAGGTTATGATAAAAATGGTTTTGTATTCTTCACCAACTACCTGAGTCGAAAAGGGATTGAATTGAATGCTCATCCGGAAGTTTCGCTCTTGTTTTTCTGGAAGGAACTGGAGAGACAGGTAAGAATTGAAGGGAAAGCTGTAAAAGTGTCAAACCTTGAAAGTGATGAATATTTTCTTTCACGCCCGTTGGAAAGCCAGATTGGTGCATGGGCCTCTCCGCAAAGCCAGGTAATAGAAAGCCGCGATATACTGGAAGAAAACATGCAACAGGTTCGGGAGCAGTTTGAACAGACACCCATGAAAAGACCTCCTCATTGGGGTGGTTACTGTGTTATACCGGATAAAATTGAATTCTGGCAGGGCCGGCCAGGCAGGCTTCATGACCGGATATTATACTCACTTAACCAGCAGGGCGAATGGAAGCTGGAGAGGTTAGCGCCTTAATAATGCTACATTTCAGGCAGAGGTAAAAAAGAGGAATGGTTTTCATTCCTCCGTAATTATTTATTTGCTTTCGGCGGCTTTCTTCGGTACTGATTGTTTTACCGTTTTAGCAGGCCTTGATTTACCAAATGAGCCTTTGAAAATTTTACCTTTTTTCGTTTTTTTATCACCTCTTCCCATATTGAGTTATTTAATTTATGTAAAAATAAAAAAAGCAAGTCACATTAGCTGACTTGCTTTTCAATCTGATGGGTTGCGATTATAATTTTGAGGTCAATTCTTTACCAGCTTTAAAACGGGCAACCTTTTTAGCTTTGATTTTGATTACTTCACCGGTCTGTGGGTTGCGGCCATTACGAGCAGCTCTTTTTGAAACAGAGAAAGTACCGAAACCTACCAAAGTAACTTTACCATTACCTTTTAAAGTTTTAGTAACTGCTTCAATAAAAGAATCCAGAGTGGCATTAGCCTGGGTTTTTGTGATGCCTGCATCATCAGCGATTTTCGCAATCAATTCAGCTTTGTTCATAGTAGAATTTTTAAAATTTTGTAACGTGAACAAATTTAGACGCTTTTACATATTTGAAAAATTTTTTTTCTGTGCGCCTATTCGCTGAAATGCAGACCTGACGGGCATTGCAACACACATAACTGTAAGATAGAAAGTTATATTCAAACTTTCTTGTACCCTGAAAGCCTTACTGGCATTGAGTTTCAGACCAACGGGCTGAAAACTTTGCTGGATGCGGCTTCCCGGATAATATACAATAATTTTGCGCCAGTAAAAGTTAATAAAAAATATTTTCCACAATTAGTTGATAACTTCCATCAGTGTTCGGAAACTTATCACTTTATTCCCCCATTTTTCGAAAACTTTTTTGCGCATTTCACCGGCAAAAGTTTCAAGGTAGTGGTTATAGTGAGCTAAACTGCTGAAGAAATATTGAGTAGCATATGTTACACCATCTGTTTCGTCTACCTCTCTTAGCTTTAATACACGGTGATGAGTAAACATCCCAGTCGACAATACTTCAGGGATATGCACTTGCTGCATCCAATGCAACCACTCTTCGTGAATCTGGTGGTTAACCTTTGAAGTAACATTATAAATGTATAACTCTGTCATAAGGGATTAGAAATAAAGATTGTGTGCCAATTGGCTCACCTATTGAGTTCCAGGTAAACGGGACAATGGTCACTATGTTTGATATCAGGATAAATCTCTGCATTTTTTAAATGAGTTTTCAGGGCTTCTGTTACATTGATATAATCGATTCTCCAGCCTTTGTTTTGTAATCTAACGGACGGAAAACGTTGGCTCCACCAGGAGTAACGTTGCGGCTCAGGATGAAATACGCGGAAACTGTCAATCCATCCGTTTGCATAAAATCTATCCATCCACAACCTTTCCTCAGGTAAAAATCCTGAAGAGTTTTTATTTCCTTTGGGATCGTGTATATCAATTTCTTTATGAGCAATATTATAATCACCACATAATATCAGCTTTGGGTATTGACTTTTCAGGTTGTTGAGATAAGAAAGAAACTCATTCAGCCATTCGTATTTATAGGTTTGACGAATGTCGCCTGATGTGCCCGAAGGGAAATAGGCATTGATGAGTCTGGTGTCTCCAAAATCAAGTTGAATCACCCTCCCTTCATCATCGCTCGACGTGTGTCCATTACCGTATACAATATTGTCGGGTTTTATTTTTGTAAATACTGCCACGCCACTATAACCTTTTTTCTGAGCGCTGCACCAGTAATCGTGAAAACCAAGATCGTTAAGTTGTTTATAATTAACGTTGTCTTTCTGTGCCTTCGTTTCCTGTACGCAAATAATATCTGCCGGATCGGTTTTTAACCAATCTATAAAGCCTTTGCCGATAGCAGCCCTGATACCATTAACATTGTAACTGATGATTCTCATTCAGCTAATGTACGAATGAATAACAATTGAAGAAACAGTAGCGTACTGTTTCAGATAATTTTGAGCGTTTGAAAAAAAGAAGAAAAATACTATTCCAGTACAGGGCGTAGCCATTTTTCCATTACTGCGGCATCCAGTTTTTTCCTCTCTGTATAATCAGCCAGCTGATCTTTCTCTATTCTACCCACACCAAAATATTTTGATTCGGGGTGCGCAAAATACCATCCGCAAACAGAAGCTGCCGGATACATAGCCAATGATTCAGTAAGCGTGATACCCGTATTTTCTGTTGCGTTCAGCAGTTCAAATAATTTATATTTTTCAGTATGATCTGGGCAGGCAGGATAACCCGGCGCTGGCCTGATTCCTGAATATTTTTCTTTGATCAGATCTGTATTGGATAGCGTCTCATCTTTAGCATATGCCCACAGTTCTTTTCTAACTTTTTCATGCAGGCATTCTGCAAATGCTTCTGCCAGTCGATCAGCAAGTGCCTGCAGGATTATTTTATTATAATCGTCTAATTGCTCTTCAAAAGCCTTGATATGTTTTTCTATACCTGCAATAGTAACGGCAAAGGCTCCGATATAATCCTGCTTTTCGTGAACTGCGGGGCAGATAAAATCAGCAAGAGAAAAATTGGGTTGACCAACTGCTTTTTTTACCTGTTGGCGCATAAATTCAAGGTGTACAACTTCGTCAGGACCTTCCTGTTCCAGCAACACAGAAACAGTGTCTCTTCCGTTACTGTTAGCTGGCCAAAATCCTACAACACCATGTGCCTGTAACCAGTTTTCAGCGATAATCTTTTTTAACAGGAGCTTTGCATCGTTGTATAATTTGGTGGCTTCTTTACCTACAATTTCATCCTTTAATATATCGGGAAATTTACCAGCCATTTCCCATGCAATAAAGAATGGACCCCAATCAATATATTCTGCAATTTCATTGATGCTGAAATCTCTGTACAACTTTGTACTTGTAAAAGTTGGTTGTACCGGTGAGAAAGCGTTCCAGTCTGGTTTAGATTGATTTTGAATAGCAGCTTCGTAACTGATATATTGTTTGGAGGTTTTTTTAGATTCAAAATCAGCGCGGAGTTTTTCATATTCCGTGTCTATCTGAGAAAGGAAACCAGGCTTTTGGTCATTGCTTAATAAACTTCCGGCAACGGTTACACTACGCGAAGCATCCAGTACATGAACTACACCAAAATCATATTGCTGTGCAATTTTTACTGCAGTATGCATCCGCGAAGTGGTTGCTCCACCAATCAGCAACGGTTGATTCATTTTCCTTCTTTTCATTTCATGTGCCACATGTACCATCTCATCCAAAGAAGGAGTAATCAAACCACTCAATCCAATAATATCAACATTTTGTTTTACGGCTTCATCAAGTATCCTGTCAGCCGGCACCATTACACCAAGGTCAATAATTTCATAACCATTACAACCCAGTACAACTCCTACAATATTTTTGCCGATATCGTGTACATCACCTTTAACTGTGGCCAGTAAAATTTTGCCTGCTGATGAAGCTTGCGCTTTTTCCAATTCAATAAAAGGGGTGAGTACAGCTACACTTTTCTTCATCACCCTCGCACTTTTCACCACCTGTGGTAAGAACATTTTTCCGCTGCCAAACAGATCACCAACCACATTCATTCCAGCCATCAGCGGACCTTCAATCACTTCCAGCGGCCTTGGATATTTTTGACGGGCTTCTTCAGTATCTTCTTCAATATACTCGGTGATACCATTTATTAATGCGTGCTTTAATCTCTCTTCAACACTGTTTAATCTCCACTTTTCATCTCTTTCCTGCACTTTACCTTTTGCTTTTACCGTTTCTGCAAATGCTATCAGTTTTTCAGTAGCTTCATTATTATCGTTGTTCCGGTTAAGAATTACATCTTCACATAACTCCCGTAATGATGGCTCAATTTCATCGTATACCACCAGCTGACCGGCGTTAACAATGCCCATATCCATTCCTGCTTTGATGGCATGATAAAGAAAAACAGAATGCATTGATTCTCTCACATGTTCATTGCCCCGAAAAGAAAATGAAAGATTACTGACACCGCCGCTGATTTTCACCAGGGGCAGTTTTGATTTCACAGCTTTGGTAGCTTTTATAAAATCTACCGCATAATTATTATGTTCTTCAAGACCTGTAGCTACTGCAAAAATGTTGAGATCGAAAATGATATCCTGAGGGGGAAAGCCAACTTTTTTGGTGAGAATATTGAAAGCTCTTTGACAAATTTCCAACCTGCGCTCATAGGTATCTGCCTGTCCTTTTTCATCAAATGCCATCACGATTACCGCTGCACCGTAACTTCTGCAAATAAATCCCTGTTCGATAAACTTTTCTTCACCTTCTTTGAGAGAAATGGAATTGACAATACATTTTCCCTGTACACATTTTAACCCGGCTTCAATGATTGAAAACTTAGAGGAATCTATCATCACCGGAATTTTCGCAATATCCGGCTCACTTTGCAATTGGTTCAAAAAAGTTACCATTGCCAATTCGCCATCCAGCAAAGCATCGTCCATATTTACATCAAGTACCTGCGCTCCGCTTTCAACCTGCTGACGGGCGACACTAAGTGCCTCCTCATACAATCCTTCCCTGACGAGCCGTGCAAACTTTTTCGAACCGGTTACATTGGTACGTTCTCCAATATTTATAAAATTGGTTTCAGGTCTTACTACTAAAGGTTCAAGGCCGGCTAATCTCAGGTATGGTTGAATATGAATGGCTTTCTGCATAATGTATTCGTCGTAATAACTATTGATTTTTCAAGGAATATTATTCACTAAGACTTTCTTCGAGTATTGGCAAAGGTCGTGGTACAATGCTTTTTACATGTTGTGCAATATGACGGATATGATCAGGTGTAGTACCGCAACAACCCCCAACAATATTTACAAATCCTTCCTTAGCCCATTCCTCAATATGACCCGCTGTTTGTTCCGGTAATTCGTCATATTCTCCCATTGTATTGGGTAAACCTGCATTGGGATATGCAGAGGTATAACAGGAAGCGATTTGCGAAAGTTCTTCAATATGTGCACGCATTTGCTCTGCTCCCAATGCACAATTCAATCCGATAGATAATGGCTCGGCATGTTGAACTGATGTATAGAATGCTTCAAGTGTTTGTCCGCTTAAAGTGCGGCCTGAAGCATCTGTAATAGTGCCACTTATCATTAAGGGTAGTGTTTCCTGTTGCGTATCACGGAAGTATTTTTTCACAGCATATATCGCAGCTTTGGCATTCAGCGTATCAAAGATGGTTTCAATCAGTAACAGGTCCACACCTCCTTCAACAAGGCCTTTAATCTGTTCGTAATATGCATCAGCAACTTCACCAAAACTTACCGACCTGAACCCGGGATTGTTGACGTCAGGAGATAATGAGAGCGTTTTATTCATAGGCCCGATTGCGCCAGCCACATATGGCCCTCCCTCCTCTTTTTTGTCGGGATGTTTGGAAAGAAACTCATTTACTGCTTCCCGCGCACATCGCGCCGCAGCAACATTCAATTCGTACGCTAAGGCACTCATGTCGTAGTCTGCCATGGATATTGCAGTGGAGTTAAATGTATTGGTTTCAATAATATCTGCGCCGGCTTCCAGATACTCCAGATGAATGGCCTTAATGATATGAGGTTGGGTGATACTTAAAAGGTCATTATTACCTTTGAGATCTGATGGATAATCTTTAAAGCGTTCACCCCGGTAATCCGCTTCAGCTAATTTATACCGCTGGATCATCGTTCCCATCGCTCCATCTATAATCAGAATCCGTTTCTTCAATATGTTTTTAATGCTGTTCATACGAATAGCTTTACACTGATGATTGAATATAAAGTGCAGACAGCGTCGCGGGAGTACAAATCAGAATAAACAAGTTGCGGAGATAATATAAAGGAATGCCGCTATTTGTTTATTAGTTCAAATTTTACTGCCTGGACCTGACCTGTCAGCAGGATGAACAATAAACAAATCCGCCTGCCTGAACATTGCAAAATTAGTGGTTAGGCAGGGGATGGCAAAATCCAGTTAACCGGCTGTTTTTATGCTTTAGTCTTTTGAGATGAGAATCTTATAGTCTTTTGAAATGCAGTTCATCATCCTGAGCGGGGTTATCTTCTTCAAGGTGGAGAAATGAAGAGGTCCTATCTATTTTTAACCAATCATTATTAAGCTCCTGTAAAACGGGATTTGAACCGAAGTTCAAATTGAATTTATTTGAAGTTTCCTGCCAGGTACCGGTAACTGTACCTGCCGGATTCGTGGCTGTAACTTCACCGTTAGTGAGAAATTCGAAAATGTATCCGGAGAAATCAACTGTTTCATCTTTTTCATCCCAGTAATATTGAATAAACCATTTACCTGATAGCGGTGCCGATGCATCATTTTTGTTATCCTCTTTTGAACAGGATGAAATGGCGAATGATATAAAAATCAGGAAAAAGCTAAGGAATAATTTCATGCGAATTATTTTGGACCGAAGAATTCACTACAATACGGAAGTAATTAATCAACAGTTATACCAGCTTGATTTTAATACGGCTTCAAAGTACTTCACATCAACGGAGGTCTGCTTTGCAGCCTGTGTTAAGTTTAATTTGCTATTATTTGTGAAACGAAGCCGAACGCCCGAAACGAAGAAAATAGTACACAAAATTATAATCAGATTACTTCGGAGCATAATGTTCAACCGGTTGCCGGTTTTGAAGACTCCTCGCAAGTGTCATTTCATCAGCGTACTCCAATTCACCACCAAAAGAAATTCCTCTTGCGATGGTGGTGACTTTAATAACACCCGGCGCCAGTTTTTTCTGAATGTAATAAATAGTGGTATCACCCTGTATAGTGGGACTTAATGCAAATATGAGTTCTTCGGCCTTTTCAGTATCCACTCTTTTGATAAGAGATTCTATATTAAGCTGGTCCGGACCCACACCATCTAAAGGAGAAATGATGCCACCCAATACATGATACACGCCGTTAAATTGTTGTGTACTTTCAATAGCGATGACATCCCTGATACTTTCTACAACGCAGATCAGTTCTTTTTTGCGGGATATATTTTTGCAGATTGAACAAATATCCGCGTCTGAGATATTATGGCAACGTATACAGAATTTTATTTCCCTGCGCATGCGGCCAATTACTTCACTGAACGCTGTTACTTCCTGTTCGTCCTGTTTTAATAAATGTAATACCAACCGTAAAGCCGTTTTTTTGCCAATGCCCGGTAATTGCGAAAATGCATTCACTGCCGACTCCAATAACTGTGAAGAAAATTGCATGCGATAAAATTACGGATTAGTTGCCGAGGTCTGATAGGTTGATCTCGAATTCATTATCCCAGTTAGGCCTGATATTTAATGACTGCTTACGGGCTACAACTCTTTCTGGTTGCAGTTTCTGCCAGTAATTGCCGGTATCCCATTTGCCATTGTTATTGCTGTCATACAATATCCTGATCTGGTATTCGCCAGGTCTGAAAAGTTTATACTGTATCCGGCTTGTTGTTATTGGAACTGCAAGTTCCTGTTTTTCACCTTTGAAAAATAACAATATGGGATGCAAATTGGTATCGAGGTTACTGACATTGATTCTCACTCCACCGTAATCGACCTCACGTTTACTCATAAAATCCAATGTATCTGTACGGGTAATTGAATTGCCAATTGAATCGGCAGCAAAGTCTTTCTGTAAAATGAGGTTATATTTTTTGCCCGCTTCCCATTGGTGTTTGATAATCAATTTTGATGGAATGGTGTCAGCAAGTAAACTGTATCTGGAAATGGGTTGAAAATTTTCGTCAGTGAAAATGAGTTTTGACGAATCATAACTAGCTAATGGATTTTCAAATGTTATTACAAAATCATTTAAAATATCCTGCCTTCCATTCTCGAGACTGGTAGCATATTTAAGGCGTTTGTCGTCCTTATTGCGGGGAGATGCTGGTTTTGCGGCAGCAGCAGGTTTTGAGATTTCTTCAGGTTCATCGGCCAGTTCAGAAAAAGCATACATGATAACCGGTTTGGTCTGACCCGGTGTTACGGGCTCATTTAAGAAAGCGATAAGTTCGCTCTGCTGATCGTATTTTTTTCCGCCATCGGCTTCACCAATTGCAAACAAATTGTATTGACCAGGGGCAAGATACCGGAATGTAAAATTGCCATCTTTGTCAAGACGGGTATAATACCTCGGCATTTGTTTGGTTACTGCCGAATCGTCCATACTGCGATGCAAAACGGCAATGATAGTGCTATCTGTTTTACCGGTTTCAGCAATGAAAACCCTGCCCGACAATTCCAGTGAATCGATTACCGGTCCGGTAGAAAAAGTATACCTGAAATTTCGAAGGATGTTATTCTCATTAACATCTTTAATGGCGCTGCCAAAATCAATGCTGTAGGTAGTGTTGGGCTCCAGTGTGTCTTTCAGACGTATGGTAACCGTTTTTAGTTTGCCTTCTACAACCGGATTGACTTTTGGAACAGGTGAGAAAACCAGTTTTTCAAAAGGGTTTTCAACCAAAACATATTCATCAAATTCCAATACAATTCTATTGCCGCTGAAGTTTTTGGTGGATGGCGCCGGGGATGACCTTGCTAAAATGGGGGGCAAGCTGTCTCTGGGACCTCCTGTTGGCGGTGCAGGTTGTCCGCAACTGCTGAGCAGCAGTGTAATAAAGAAACAAGCCAGTATTGCTAATGCAGGTATTTTATAATTCATGTTCTATTGCCGGTGCACAAAGCTGCAAACTTATGATGTTTGCGGGAGCATTGTTGTGAATAGTTAGATAAATAAAACGTTGCTGGTTGAACAGCCGTTGCTGGTGGCGGGTAAAACAGCCGTTGCTGGTGGCGGGTTATAAAAGCCGTTGCTGGTTGAACAGCAGGACGCGGAGATTCACGGAGAGTAATACAGGAGATGCACGGAGGAACAAACTTTTTTTAATGCTGAATCGATGTTGGCGAATCAGAAAAATCTGATTTATAGTAAGGACTAATAACAGATGGCGGATGTTAACACGCTATTGATTCCTGAATAGGCTGTTGTCAACTTTATTTCAAAAAACCACTGAGAGTACTAACTCTATTGCCTTTAACTTATAACCTAAAACCTGTATTGGCTGTTCAACCAATAACCAGTAACTAGTAACGGCTGTTATAACCCGCAACCAGCAACCAGCAACCAGCAACGCTGTTTATCCCTCCTCTTCCACCAGTTTCACATACATTTTATTGTCTTTGGTGAAATTGCACCATTCGCAGGTTTCTTTTCCACAGCCTGTATAGAAATCATGATTTTGAATTTTCTCCCAGGTATCGGTGATCTGATCAATCACAGCCGCTTCATGTTCGGGAAGGATATCAATTCTTTGAATGTCAAAATCATTTTTTGAATTGGGTTCAACGAAATCAAATTGCGTGTACAACACTTTCCATTTTTTTGCGGGAAGACGATCAACAAGTATTTTATAAAAAACAGCCTGGCGCCAGTAGTTGCCACCTTGTGGTTTTTTCTCGCTACCGGGTAAATCAAAATCACCCCGCAACCTGGCTTTGCCCAGATTACCGGTTTTGAAATCGGTAATAACTATGTCGTTGTTCCAAAATTGTATTTTATCCGTAAAGCCCTTTAGCTGAATGTTGTCTATTGCAACATTTGTTAGCGGGTATTCAGTCAATATAAAATCGTCTGCAGGGGCGGGCTTGTAGTATTTTTCAAAATATTTGTCAAGAATATCAAGTCCGTATATACTGAATCTTTCAATACTTTTTTGAGTGAATGCATCACGGCCTTTGTTGATGTGGAAATTAAATCTTTGAAGAAGGAATTCTTTTTCAGGATAAATATTGTTATTCTCTTTCATCCTGATAAGAAAATCGTTTAGCGCTCCATGTACAGCGGTACCAAATTGTGCGGCTTCGTTTTTTGCCATTGGAACTTTTACCAATGTGTTATAATAAAACCGCAGTGGACAATCAATATAATTATTGAGCGCTGTAACATTCATAACAAAATTCTGCAACAACCTGGTGATGAAATCCTGTTCCACTCTCTCCAATAAGGGCCGTTGTATAATACCGAATCTGAGGGCAGCATATTTCAAACGTATGTTTTCATCCAATATTATTTTCCCGGCAATGAGCTCCATAGGTTCCCTTATCTCCTCCACGAATTGGGAAGGCTCGAGCAATTTGCCTTCGTTTTTCATCATGGGATAAGAAATATACAGATACTTTTCGGCACGCGTGACTGCTACAAAAAACAACCTGCGTAATTCCTCCAGTTGTTCTACGGCTGATTCCTGTTCAAATACGTTAGGGGGTAACCGAAATCCCCGGTTGTTTTTCGATTTTCCTTCCCACACATCTGTTCGGGCTCCAATCAGGAACACGTGTTCGAACTCAAGACCCTTGCTGCCATGGGCAGTCATTAG
>JANPJC010000099.1:0-28428 GCA_031425315.1 Chitinophagales bacterium | reverse complement strand
GAAAAATACTGGGATTATGTTAAGAATATTGACACAAATGCCTATAAAAATCTTTGGCATGATGATTTTATTGGTTACCCAAGTTTTGGAGATGGAGTGTCTGACAAAAGTAAAATCGCCTTTTGGATTCCTGAATTACATCAAGACCCGAATTTAATATTCAATTTTAAGTTAAACAAAAAGGCAGTGAATGCAATTGACGACGTCGTTATTGTATTTTATGATGCTGATGAAATATGGACTGACAATGACAATAATGTAGTAAGAAAAGAAACTTTTAAGTTTACTCACACCTGGAAAAAGTATGATAGTAGTTGGGTGATACTTGGCGGAATGGCAGCAAAAAAGAATCAGGATGTCCTTAACGATTAAATTATTAGGACAACATATCGCCATGTACAAATTCGGATGAATGATTGCGAAAGAAAGAACGTTTATTGATATTAAGGATCTCGAGGATCGCTCCGGAACGAGTTTCTATCGGGCTGAATTTTCTACCCACCGAATGACATTGCCCTGCCGGACATAACACTGCCGGGAGATATCTCAATGGCAAACTATTAATTCGAATAAGGCAATTTACTTCAAATCACCAATCGACTATTGCAATTGATTTCGTCCCGGTAGGGACATCAGGTGCCCAGGCATCTGGCTTTTTCAGTATATCAACCGGCCCAAGAAGTATCCTGAATGATTATTTCGGATTATATTCAGAGAGCAGTTTTCGACATTCTCACACGAATCTGCTTCTTTGACTTCTAATCTATTCTATAAAAATAAAATAATCTGCATCGTGAACTTTTGCCATTGATAATTTCACGATAGCTGCTTTGAAATTTTAAAATTGACTTTATGGAGATTATAGATTTTTTCAGTATGTACAAGGATGCTGCCTGGCGTAAGGACACTAAAGCAATGATTGATCTTTACGATGAACATGTCGTCATTTTCGACATGTGGGATCAGGGTCATTTAACTGATTCATCCGCATGGAAAAAGATAATTATTGATTGGCTCGGCTCCCTTGGTGATGAAAAAGTAAAAGTTGAATTCGAAATGGTGGAGATTCATCAGTCGGACACGGTAGGATTCGCAAGTGCATTGATTCAGTTCCAGGCTATCTCAAAAAAAGGAACTGTGTTGAGAAGTATGAAAAACAGGATTACACTCGGGTTTACAAAATCTGAAGACGGATGGAAAGTAATCCATCAGCATACTTCAGCGCCAATCAGTTCAAATGGGCTTACAGCAATTTTGGATATTTAAAATAGAACAGGAGCCTTCAGTAACGACATGTTCGGTTGACAAACAGGACTTTTTTCTCACAAAATAATTTTGATACCGGCACAAAATTCCGATATTGGCTTTTAATTTCAGTATGGGTAATTTGATCGCCGGCCATCATGATAAAATGATTGGCTCTGTCATTCAAAAAGGCAATTTAAAAAATTACTTATGGCAAAAAATAAAACCGCCGAAACAACTGTGAGTGTGGATGATTTCATCGATTCATTTGTCGATAATGATCAGAAAAAAGCAGATAGTTATAGATTAATTGAATTGATGAGCGAATGGTCGGGATATAAACCCAAAATGTGGGGGCCGACAATCATTGGATTTGGAAGTTATCATTATAAATATGCAAGTGGACATCAGGGTGATTGCCCCATCATTGGGTTTTCACCCCGCAAAGCTGAATTTTCTCTTTATGTATTTTCACCTACTGATGAAAATAAATATTTACTGGATGGCCTGGGTAAATACAAAATGGGTAAGGCCTGCATTTATGTAAAGAAACTGTCTGACATAGATATTGCGGTCTTAAAGACCCTTTGTAAAACAAGTATTGATTACATCAGCGAACATCATGAATGTTCTTGCAGAGATAACTGAAATGACTAGTGAAAGATTTAAATCATTACGTAAACACATATAAAGAACAGCTCAAACAGGGTGATATTAAAGAAGCATACAAGGGACTTGTAAAATATATTACAAGACTTGGTACAACTTTATCTAAAAATCTTCCTGAGAACTACACTTTTGGAGACATCTTTCAAGGGTATATGGATTATACATACATCTATTACTCCAATGACTTTTTAAAAAAGAGAAAACTTAAATTTGGTTTAGTGCTGAATCATTCAAAAATGCAGTTCGAAATATGGCTTTTGGGTCAGACAAAACCAATTCAGGAAAAGTATTGGCAAATTTTTAGAAATACCAAATGGAGTAATGACAGAACAACTAAACCACAGTACGCAATTCTTGAAACAGTATTGATCGAAAATCCAGATTTTAATGACCTGGATTCACTCACCAAACAAATTGAAAACCGCTTAGTCAACATTTCCGCAGAAATAATTGACGATATTAATAAAAGTAAACTGGAATAAAAAAAGGAAGGTTAGCGGTTAACCAGTCGTATGACAAAATAATACACTCAAACGGAAAAAAATCGGATTATTGAGGGATTTACAATTTGATATGTACTGTTCTATTTTTATCATTCATAAATCATGCTAACAAAAATCAAGCGACTGGATTGCTTAATTGAATATCCATTTTTCCCGTTGCGCAGTTACGACTATGATGCAGACGAAGAGATATTTTATTATCCGGATATTTTTCGCAGTTATATATTGACACTACCTTCAAAATCTTTCAGGGGAAATGCCAGTCTGCTCGGCAGAGAATTCCTTAGCATCATAAAGAAACTTGAGTATAACAGTCTGGTTTTTCTCGGCGATAATGTATTGCCCTGGCTATATCAGGATAACGATTACAAGCCTGCAAAAGAAGCACAGCAATATTTGATTGAAAATAATATTGGTAAACGTTTCAATGGTGCATTGGTGGTAAACCCTGCTTCATTGGTTACTTTTGTTAAACATCTTTCGTGGCTAACACGATGTAATGCTTCATTGCCATATTTTCATTTTTCCGATACTGGTCAAAATTTCATTGGTCACATTTGTAAGCAAGGCAACCTTCATATTAATACATTAAATCAAAAGACTGATCAATCCATAAAACTTGCAGTGGCTAGCAGTAAGTTTGAATATCTTAAGGGTAATAATTGTTTCAATAAATTTGGGAAAAGTAGTGCCATAGCTGGACGGAGTATAAAATTATAATGAGTTGGCGTATTACTAAAAATTGGTTTAAGATAAACTTGGTGGGTAGTTAAATAGTTCGGTTTTAGGATTCTGCATACACAGCCTCCTAAAGATATCAGAAGCAATTATGCGTTTGCATGCATTTCATCTCAGGTAAAGGTAAATATGAATATATGGAGGTACTCAGCGACACAGCGAATACGGATTACGGGTTCCATAACCAGTTAATTGGGATTTATCTTGTTTTTTATACTGGTTATGATGGGGAATAATTTCATTAGACTATTTTGGCATCTCGGTTAATTGTGTAGGGGTCACGCAACAACGAAAATTTTAGTTATTTTGTAAATAATTTATGCTAACAACACGACACCTTTTTTTTCAGCATGAATAAATCAATAATCTGAGAATCCTTTTTAATTTTAGATTTGACCAATCGCTCATTTATTAATTCGATAAAACTTAAACAAGTTCATAAGGTTAAACTTTTAAGTTTCAATTTTACACACGAGATTGTTTATTGGTTGTCATTAATAATTTAAAGTTGATCCACTTTATGTCCGGGTATACCAACAACAAGCATCAATAAAATGTATGACCAAATACTAAATCGCCTTTCGCAATTAATTTCATTGGATAAAGACGAACAGCATTATTTTGTTACTAAGCTTTATTTGAAGGAGTACAACAAAAAAGAAATGGTCTTGCGTACAGGTGAGGTATGCAGGTATGCCTATTTCATCAACTATGGTTGCTTTCGTTATTATTATAATATAGAGGGGCAGGAAAATACGGCGCAGTTTTTTTTCGAAAATGGCTGGTATACTGATTATGAAAGTTTTCTTTCGGGTAAACCTTCAAAACAAAATATTGAAACCCTGGAAAAATCGCAATTGTTATTGCTCTCCATAGATGACTTGCGGCATCTTTATACCGTAATACCAAAGTTTGAGAGATTCGGTAGAATGATGGCTGAAAATGCATTCCTGGGTATCAGACATCGGAATGAAATGCTCGAAAATCAGTCTGCAGAAGAACGTTATCTTAACCTGATGAAAGAAAGACCAAAGGTTTTTGAAAGAATTCCTCAACATTACATCGCCTCCTATTTGGGAATAAAACCGCCATCGTTGAGTCGCATACGGAAAAGAATTATCCTGAATAAATGATTTCTTAACCTGGGTGAACATCTTCCAGAATTTCCTGACGCAGTTTTGTGACGTACAAAATAATAATAAAACGTTACAAAATGAAGAAGTCTATTTTAACACTCGCAGCCGGTTTAATTTGTTTATTTGCTCAATTTGTAAATGCTCAGACATTAAATGAAAAGAAAAGCAAGGTACCGGTTTACGGGGAAATTGGTTTGGGATTCGGTAAGACACTGTTTTTCGGTGATATGAATGTAAAGCTTTTACAGTCTTATGGAGGAAGCTTTAAACCAGGCATCGGAAACAATCTGATAATGGGTTTTTATGTTGCTCCCAAAAGCTGGAAAGGACTGGGTTTGGGATCGAGGATAAAAGGAACTTTTGGTACATCAGTAGAGGGCGAATTTGGTGATAGTTATATTTTTAATTATTATAATCTCGCAATCACTGCGAAGTATTATGCATTAAGTAAAGAATTCAACAGGGGCCTATATGCCAGGGGAAGTTTTGGATTTGGTCAGTTAACTACTAAACGGGTAAATGAAGAATCCAGTCTATACAGGCATCAATATGCTATCGGAACTTCATTAATGGGGGGAGTAGGTTATACAATACAGTTTCATAAATCTGCCCTGAGTTTTGAAGCTGAATTTGAGTACTCAAATCGCAATGGAACTATCGATGGCAAGGGCGATGCTGGTTTTAGTAGTGGACAGATTGGTGGAAATATCATTCTTTCGTTTTAGATAAAGTTGAATATGAATTCATATTTTAAAGGTGTCTGGTGCGGAGATCAGCCATCTTTTTAATTTTGCCTAAGATGCTCATCATGATTTACTAAAACTTCATCGTTAGAACATTTTTGATTATTCGTAGAATCCGGCGTTGTTTTGATTAGACCTTTTCTTAGTAAATATCAATAACGCTTTTCTTTCAACCAATTGATTTATTGATTCACCGAAATTAAGTTGGGTGGAAGGTTGTAATATTATACATTTAATTTACCGATGTAGCTATCGTACACTTGCCATTGTTAAAAGTAATGTGGCGAAATCTCATTTAATAAGTTATGGTTCAAAAGGAGTCCGAACATACCAGCTTGCCTCTTGTAAAGCAATTATTGTATGACAAATGTAATATTGTATTAACAGACTTGGAATGGAATAAAGAAAGCGTAGAGTATGGCGCTTGTACATTTAAACTCAACGGCCACAATGTCGAGTATCGTGAATCTAAAATTACACCTGCAAAAGCGGGACAGTTTGTAACAGTCTGGAAAAGAAATAAATGCGGCAAAACAACTCCGTTTGATATTGTGGATGATATTGATTTTATCATCATTACATCAGGAAATTCGGAGCAGTTCGGGCAGTTTATTTTTCCAAAATCATTGTTGGTAGATAGGGGGATTATTGCTCGATTGGGAAGTGAAGGTAAAAGAGGAATCCGGGTCTATCCGCCATGGGAGACCGTTACCAGCAAACAGGCGTTTAAAACGCAAAGCTGGCAGACGGAATATTTCATAAATCTAAAGCCCGATATAGATGCTGACTTTGAGTGGGTAAGGAAACTATTGAAGGAAAAAGAGGGATGGAAATAAATCAAGCAAATGAACTAATTTGTTGTTTGTAGAAGAATAGAAATTTAGTATGGTATTTGATTTTGCTGTATTACCGTTTGGAACAAATTATAATTAGATTTTCTACAGCAGAACAATACGACTATCTACGTTTATATAATGGCTCCAATACGACAACAGCATAAACTTTTGACACAAGCTTTGAATTTTCCCGAACCTTTTCGCTCTCTCCGGTTTCCCGGCTACTGTATTGGAATTTTAATGTTCGAAAATTGACCAGTTACAGGAAACAGACGGGAAGGGAAAAGGGAAGAAAAGCACATATCACCAGTTATTTCGCACATCATACTATGCAGTTCATTTGAGCTGAGGCTAAATCAGCCCTCTATATTGTCCATTTTGCACCCGTTCATTAGCCTGTTAAATGAGGATATTTGTATTAACATGCGGAAAGAATAGACTCTGGTAATTTCCCGCATTGTTAAAGAAAGAAATTTTAATACAAATTAACATGGCAGAAGATTTTAAACTAATACTGATAACAAGTAAAACATCGCAGGAAGTATTTGACGCTGTATTGAAAGTTCGTCAATGGTGGTCGGGCTATCACGATGAGAAATTCACAGGCGACACTACTAATTTGAATGACGAATTTAGTTTCAGTGCAGGCGGCGGCATGCACTATAGTAAGCAAAAGATTGCTGAAATTGTGCCCAATGAAAAAATAGTTTGGTTGGTGACGGAGGGTAATTTGGGTTTTGTAGAAAAACGGGATGAATGGGTGGGTACAAAAATAATCTTTGAAATATCAAACAAGGGCGATAAAAGACAACTTGTATTTACACATGAGGGTTTAACACCGGAAATTGAATGTTATGAATCCTGTGCGCCTGCATGGACAACTTATTTGCAGAACAAATTATTATCTTTAATTAACAACGGTGACTTAAGTTAAAAGATGATTTTTCATTTATACAATTTACTCAGGTATGGTTGACACCATGGATTTTTACAGTCATTTAGGCTGCTACATAAAGCATTTGCGGTGAGCGATAAATAGATGATCTATGAAAATGATGATAGGTTTTCTATTGCTTTCGAATATTTGTTTCTCTCAAAACACAATTATTTGGGAGATAAAAGATACAGTCAGTAATAAGGTGTCATTTATTGTAGGTACTTATCATCATATTGGAAATTCTTTTGTTGATTCAATACCAATTATTAGAGCGGCATTATTAAATGCAGAAATTGCCGTATTTGAATCTGTCGATGAGCCGGAAAAATTGGGAGGCGTTATCCGTCATAGGGAAAAACAACGCCACATTAAAAAACATTTGTCACGGCACGACTACCTGAAATTGAAGGCAATCAGTAAGGACTGGAATGTTGATATTGCTAAATTGAAACCCATTGAGCTGGCGGTGATTCTTGAACGGGAGTTTAAAATTTCGAAGTGTAAGACGGTTAAACCAACTGACCAATTTGATCATTTTGATAATTATTTAGTTTATATCGCAAATAAAAACAACATACCATTAGTCGGTCTTGAAAACGACAGTCTGCAACTTGAAATACTGAATGAAATAGAAAATACGTGGACTGAAGATGAAATCAGGCAGGAACTCAGATTTTGGATTGGGAAACTAACGAATGAGGAAAGTGATTATGACGAATGCCGGTTATCAATGGCGTACCAACGGTTAGAACTGAATTACGAATTTGATAGCGATTGCGATGATGATATACTGATCAAAAAAAGGAACGAAGATTGGGAAGGCAGGCTGATCAATTTACTTTCTCAGCGGAATTGTTTCATTGCTGTAGGGTATGCGCACCTGAAATATTCATGTGGATTGCTGGAGCGTTTTAGAAAAAATGGGTTTGTCGTTAAACCAGTACCAGTCAGGGAGCGATCATTATCTTTTTTGGAGTCTGTTAATAAGTAGATTCGAATATTGACGCTTTGCTCTGGAATACTATCTCGTGCACCATTTTGTATTGGCTGTTCCTCCGCTAATCTTAAAACTTCCGCTAATCTCATTGGCCAAAAAAAGTTTGAAGTTTTAGGTTGTAAGTTAGGAGAAGTATTAAAAATATTAGATTTCGAAGGAGTGTCATTTAATGAGCAAATCTCCGTGAATCTCCTGTCTTTCATCTCCTGTTGTTTCTCCGTGTAACGAAAACATTTTGGACGCAGAGCACTACAAAGGAAGTGGGAAGTAGACAGCCAATATCGGTTACAGGTGATAGGTGACGGAAATGTCGTATGTATTTTGTATAGGCTGTTCCTCCGCTAACCTCAGAACCTCGCTCAACTCAGTGGCCAAATAAAAGTTGTAAGTTCCAGGGTGGTAACGTTACCCTGACATCAATAAAACCATCCCGGTAATCTTGAAATATAATTCAGATTAAGCCGATCTATTCGTATTGTTCAAACCAATCAAATCTGTCTCTGATGATATTCGCTTTTTCTTTTTTCAAATAATGTAAGAACGACGTTGCCACAGGGGAATGTCTTTTCCCCTTTAGCCAGATCAGATTCCAGACAGATTTTATCGGGAATCCTTTTACGGGAATAATCTGTAATTCTCCGCATTGCAGTTCGTTTTTTATGCCGATCAAAGGCATGATTGAACAACCAAGGCCGGCAATTACCGATTGTTTGACGGCCTCATTGGAGGTAAGTTCCATTTTCTTTTTAACGGGTAAATTATTCTTCTGAATAAATTTTTCCATTGTTTGTCTCGTCCCCGAACCTTGCTCCCTGTAAATTAATGGCAGCGTTTCAAAAATCTTTTTATCGTATTGCCGGGTGCTGAATTTTCTTTTTGTATTACTTACCAGGTAAAGTTTGTTTTGAAGTAATTCGATTTTTTCAACCTGTAAACTGTCTGGTAAGACTGATACCAAAGAAAAGTCGACTTCATTTTTCTCTAAGCTTTCTACTACTTTGTATTTATTAGTAACATCCATTAATAGTTCAATGCCTTCGTGCAAGTTTAAAAAGTCTGATATGAAATAGGGCATGATATATTTTCCAGTAGAGACCACCGAAATTTTTAAGCGACCTGTGAGTTGGCCTTTATGTGCCAACGTTTTGTAATTAATTTCATTAACCTGGTTCAAAATATTTTCTGCAGCTCTGGCTATCTCCCATCCGAAATCTGTAATATAAATTTTTCTGCCAATTATTTCGGTAAGTGGGATATCAAACTGATCCTGGAAGTTTTTTAGCTGAATGGAAACTGCCGGTTGAGTGAGATGCAGTTCTTCCGCAGCTTTTGTTACGCTTTGAGTATGTGTGATTTTTAAAAATATCCTTAACTGGTTGATGGTATAATTCATAAAAAAAATTAATGATATGCATTGCAATTATAAATAAAAATATATGAATAACAACAACCATTTTTGCACCACAAAATTAGAAAATTGAAATGACAAGAATAACAATAGCTAAAGGAGATGGGATCGGACCTGAAATAATGGATGCGACACTTAAAATAATGCTGGCTGCAGGTGCCAGATTAGAATTTGACGAAATTGAAGTGGGCGAAAAGGTGTACCTGGCAGGCAATGCTTCAGGCATCGCGAAAGAATCGTGGGATGTCATCCGTAGAAATAAGATTTTTCTTAAAGCGCCTATTACGACTCCTCAGGGAGGGGGTTATAAAAGTTTAAATGTTACCACCCGTAAGTTTCTTGGTCTTTATGCCAATGTGCGGCCTTGCATGAGTTTGCACCCTTTTGTAAAAACAAAGCATCCCATCATGGACCTTGTAATTGTAAGGGAGAATGAGGAAGATTTGTATGCTGGAATTGAACATCAGCAAACCGACGAAGTTGTACAATGTTTGAAGCTGATCAGCAGACCCGGTTGTGAAAAAATTGTTCGTTATGCTTTTGAATACGCAAAGCAACAAGGACGGAAAAAGGTTACATGCTTTACAAAGGATAATATTATGAAACAAACAGACGGTCTGTTTCATAAAGTGTTTGATGAAATAGCTATTGAATATCCTGAGATTGAAAATGAACATTGGATCATAGATATTGGCGCTGCAAAAATGGCCGACACACCCGAAGCTTTTGATGTGATAGTGATGCCAAATTTGTATGGCGATGTGTTGTCGGATGTCGCAGCCCAAATTACTGGTTCGGTTGGACTGGCCGGCTCTGCCAATATCGGTGAGGAATGTGCAATGTTTGAAGCAATTCACGGTTCAGCACCCCGAAGAGCCGGGCAAAATTCTGCAAATCCTTCAGGTCTGTTGCAAGGGGCGGTAATGATGTTGAATCATATCGGGCAAACATCTGTTGCCGAGAAAATTCAAAATGCATGGCTTAAAACTATTGAAGATGGAATTCATACCAATGACATATTTAAAAAAGGAATAAGTAAAGAAGTTGTGGGAACAAAGGAGTTTGCTGAAGCAGTAGTATCCAATTTGGGAAATAGACCCACACTGCTAAAGGCTGCATCGTATGCAAACAGCGGGGCTTTAAACTTACCGAAGTATCAGCGCAGGGCTTCTGCAAAAAAGGAATTGGCAGGAGTAGATCTGTTCGTGCATTGGAGCGGTAGCAATCCGGATGGCTTGGCTGGAATAATCCGGCAGTTGGAAAATGATGAAGTTAAACTTTCAATGATTACTAACCGGGGTATTAAAGTTTACCCTGAAGGGTTTGAAGAAACCTTTTGTACCGATCACTGGCGTTGTCGCTTTAAGCCAACTAATCATAACAAAATCATGAAAGAAGATATTGTTGAATTACTGGCAAATGCGCTTGTATTCAATATTGACATTATTAAAACCGAAAATTTATATGACTTCGATGGTATCGCAAGTTACTCTTTAGGGCAGGGGCAATAGCGATGTAGCCATCTGAATTTGCTAACAGTTCAGGGCCAAATCCGAAGATAGGTGCAGAAATCTTATTATTTAGATCATTCTGGTAGATGTAGGATTTTGTGGAATTTAAATCAGTCATTCATTTTGCATAAAATAAACAACTACGAATCGGTGATGAATAATCTATTGTCAAAACATTTGCTGAAGAACGGCAGCTTTTAAACAAGGGTTATTTGAGTGGAGAGAAAACGTTGTGGATAGAGGGGGTGCTGAGACCAGGTCTTGAAAAATTACATCAATTGCTTGCTTTTGATTTAATACTCAGTTGGTAAAGTTTCAACTCTCTTTAAGCATAAAATCATTCCTTTTAATCGCTGTCAAAATCGAAATGCACACATAATGCAGGAGTAAGTTTGAATAACGCATTCATTTTAAAGCCAATAAATGTCATCATTTCGCAATAAGAATAAGCAGGTATCCATAAGCCGAAAGCTTTTCTTGGTATGTCCATTTTCCAGTATGGAGCATTTCATCAGGCATAATTTCGGTGATGAAATTATTTTTATGACTGCAATGGCTACTGAGTCGCAATTTCATGAGATTGAATATTCAGAAGCCATCAGAGAAATTATTGTATGCGAGAATATTGAAGAAATGTTCGTAGTCAACGACACATCCTGCCGCTTTATTAATGGTGTTTTGCGTGGTGATAAATTTTGCGGAACAGCTGCTGAAAAAAGTATCCAGAATATCTTAATTGACAACTACTCTTTTGTTATGCAGCACCAAACATTATCAGATAAAGTCAAGGCTTTGGCGGCACTTAATATCAAACAACAGGCGTTTGAAATCTGTGCTAATGAATTATTCAAGCCACTCATTATTCAAAGAGGTATTGAAATTAAAGGACTTATTACGACAAAATCTGAAAATAAAATTTTAGCCATTAGCCTTCATTCACATGAACTTTAATCTCATCATTGACAACCTCACAAATCCTGCTTTTTTATTTTTTATATTGGGCATTATAGCTGTTAAACTGAAAAGCGATTTAGAAATACCCATCAATTCTTCCAAATTTATTTCGCTTTATCTTCTGTTTTCTATTGGATTCAAAGGCGGACAGGAATTGGCGCACAGTCATTTTACAGTGGAAATTATTTGGTCTGCAGTATTCGGACTGGCGATTGCATGTATAATTCCCTTGTATACTTTTTTTATACTTAAAACGAAACTCAGTATTGAGAATGCTGGTGTAATAGCGGCTGCTTATGGTTCTGTAAGCGCCGTAACATTTGTAACAGCAGTATCGTTTTTAGAAAGTCAAAGTATATCTTTCAGTGGCTATATGGTTGCAATAATGGCGCTTATGGAGGCTCCGGCCATCATTATCGGTGTCATTTTGGTACAGTTTTACAATCAACAGAAAGAGCAGGTTTCAAAAATCAAAAATGTTATCCATCACTCATTTACCAATGGCAGCGTGCTTTTGATATTAGGCAGTCTGATTATTGGTATATTGGCAAGTGAGAAACAGGCACAGGGGATCAAGCCTTTCACGACAGATATTTTCAAGGGGTTTCTTGCAATCTTTCTATTAGATATGGGTATTACCAGCGGGAAAAAACTTAGTGATTTTTTCAGGAACGGATGGTTCACTATCCTCTTCGCTTTGATTGTGCCATTGTTAAATGGTAGTCTTGTTGCATATCTGAGTGGCTTCATAACCCATAATGATGGAAACAGATTCATTTTTGCAGTATTGGCTGCTAGTGCGTCATATATAGCGGTTCCGGCTGCTATGAAAATTGCCGTTCCTAAAGCCAACCCCGGTATTTTTCTACCAATGGCTTTAGCAGTAACGTTTCCATTTAATATTACCATTGGTATGCCTTTATATTTTTTGATAGTGGGGCTTAGTTAACTTTAATGACTGGATTGTTGGAATAAGTTCATTCGCTTCAAAATGCAACATAATACGAAATCAAAAAAGGAAATGCTTCGCTTGTGATAGCGCATGTTATGGCTATTTAAACACAAATTGGTATTTTCAAGATACGGGATGCTGGTACAAAAGTAAATAGAAGCTATGTATTAATAAATTCGTACCAAACTGAAAGCTAAATTACCCTGACCGAAAAAGCATGCGAAAAATTACCGTTCTTATTTTATCATCGCTCATTTCTGCAATTGTATCCGGACAAAAACTGGAGACAGTATATTTGAATGCAAACGACAGCACATCCAATATGTATATCGCTGTCATCCCTGACAAAACTCCCATCAAATACTTTATGTTCTTAATTGATGGCTTTGGAGCTTCACCCGAAGATGTTTTAGTTCAAACAGAAATACCAAAGGTTGCAGCTGAGAAAGGGATATTAACAATCATTCCGATTTTAAAAACCGGTCCTTTATTTTTTGGTGTAGATAGCTTATCCCAGGAGTCATTGAAAGACCAGATTGAAACGGTTGTTAAGAAATATCATTTGAGAGGAAAGGACTTTTATATCGGGGGATTTTCTATAGGTGGAAGTTGTGCCGTAAAATATGCAGAGCTGGCGGTAAAAAATGATTACGCAGTAAAACCGAAAGCAGTTTTTGCTGTTGACCCGCCTTTGGATTGGGAACGATTTTATAATGCAGGTAAACGGGTCGTTCGGCTTTCTGCTGCATCGCAGGTTAATGGCGAAGTCACTAGTTTTATTGAGCGGATTGAAAAGGAAATGAATGGTACTCCACAAAACGCAATTGAAAACTATTATAATATTTCACCGTACTCATATTCGGATGCGACACAAAGAGCAGTTAAACTCCTGGTCAATACTCCGGTGATGATTTTATCGGAGCCTGATATACAATGGTGGCTGACTAACAGAGGCTATGATTACTCTTATATAAATATCAGCGACCACGCCGCAATGATTAGTGAATTGCAACGACTGGGAAATAAAAAAGCAGTTTTGGTAACCACCACGGAAAAAGGATATCGAAAGCCTGACAATAGAAGGCATCCGCACTCGTGGAGTATTGCGGAACCTGTGGCATTGGTAAAGTGGTTGATAACGCAACAGCATTTTTAAAAGTATAAAATGACACAGGATCTAACCGTCAGGCTTGTCTTTTCTATTTTTACATTGACAATTGAAGGATAACAATTTGAAATATGAAAATGAATAAAAGCATACCAGCACTTCCTGTTCTGGAAATTGAAAAAGCAGTACAATTTTACCAGATAAAAATGGGATTTTCGGTGCTTTACAAAAATAATGAATTTGCTAAACTATTCCGTGATGATGTGGAGTTACATTTATGGGCATCAGCCGACGAAAGCTGGAAAAGCCGAGATACTTCATTACCTGATTTTCCGATTTCCAGTGGTGCAGAAAGTTTTTTAGCTGGTACTGCAAGTTGCCGCGTTGAAGTACAGGGTATAGATGAGTTGTTTGAAGAGTATAAAAGTCAAGGAGTAATTTATAGTTCAGAGACAGTTGTTGAAGAACAACCCTGGGGAAAAAGGGAATTTCCGGCATTGGACCTGTATCGGAACTTGTTGACATTTTATGAAATTATTTGACGCGCTTTAAAATAATCTATATTCAGGTATTTATATTAAGGTAATTCTAAGATGGCATCAGATCAGAATTTTATCGATTTTATTATTGATCAGATTGGTATTCCTGAGCAGGTTACATACAAGAAAATGTTTGGTGAGTATGGACTCTACTTCGGCAACAAAATATTTGCAGTTATTTGTGACAATAAGTTATTTATTAAACCGACTCAATCGGGAAGAGATTATATTGATGATGTTGTTGAGGCATCAGCATATCCTGGTGCAAAGCCGAGTTTTTTAATTGAAGAAAAATTGGATGATAAAGATTGGTTGAAAAAATTAGTGGAGATTACTGCTGCGGAGTTGCCTGAACCTAAACCTAAGAAAACGAAGAAAAAGTGAATTGGCCAGGAATACGAATTCATTTCAGCTATATGTTACTTTCAGATCTTGAAGCAGATTAAAATGATTGTCTTTGCTGGAAAAACAGGGAAAAAGAATTTGAAACGCTTAGCGGTGCTTTTTTGAACCACATCCTCCTCCGTTGCAATTCGGCGGACAGGTAGACGCATAGTAGCATACAAGAGAAATTTCTATGCGCCCTTTGTAACTATGGGGTGGATGTTTCCTTGGGAGGCTATTCACAAACGATGTAAAGTTTATGCCGATTCAGTTCTCAATTTGACGACATTGAACCAATATTAATATTCATTTTGAAAAAGTTCGATAATATTTTTTTGTACAGCGCAGTTATCATTCCATGGGCAGCTGCTATTGGTTTATCAGTATTTTATTTACATGCAACATATATTATTGGCACTTTTCCGACTTATGCAAAACCGGATCCTAAAGATCTCTCCATTTATTCCTTCTATGGTCCGATTGTTTATTCATTCTGGATAGTGTTGTTACTCACATTTATGCCATATTTAGTGGCAGTCATTATATTGATCATAGAAGGGTTAGCCAAAAAGTATTTAGTTCCAATCCTTCTGGCAGTACTTGGTGAGATAGTGTGTTTATGTATCACCCAAACAACTATGTTTGATTGGTTTTCGGATTAATGGAAGGGGAGAGGCTAATTTACTTCATTTGATATCTGGTAAATTGATATCATTGTAAGTTTTATGTTGCGATCGAATTTCTGTGGGACGTCCAGTGAGTCCGCAGCACTTTCATATATGAAATACCTGTACTACGTTAAGGCGGCAGCGTTCTACGCAATAGTTTCGAATGCCAGTCGTTTTTTGGGATGAGGTTTAAGGCTTGGTGTCAATTGGTATTTTTCATACCGAACTGTTTTCTGATAAATGTAAAAGGCTTTTAAATAGGAAGATACGGTCTTGTAATAGAGCAATGTTATGATATTTGAAATGTTTGCCCTGTACCGAGGCAAATGCAGATTTTGAAAATGATAATGATTGGAAAGAAATTCAATTGTCAGGGCTTATTATGATAATTCTATATAATTGAGTAAAATTGCATTATGCGGCAAAGCTAACCTCCCGGCCCCGGAACCATTATGAATTTTTATAATAAAACACCATTCTTTAAGACCTCATTTCTTATCGGTTTAATTGCGTTCGCAGCAATTATTTTCTTTTCTTCGATAACCGGTTTTGCGCAGGCGCCTGCAATCGAATGGCAGAAAACTTTCGGCGGGTCTTCAAGCGATGAAGCTCAAACTATAATTCAAACAAGAGACGGAGGATATTTAATGGGAGGCTTGAGTTATTCTAACGATGGCGATGCGGCTGGAAATCATAGCGCGTTCGATTCTGATATTTTGATGATAAAATTGGATCCGGCAGGAAATATACAATGGAGAAAAATGATCGGGGGTCAATACTGGGAAGCAGTTTTATCAATTAAGCAAACCAGTGATGATGGCTACATAATTGCAGGTCATTCTTACTCAAATGACGGAGATATTCCCGCCAATTATGGCAGTTTTTCTTCTGATGCTCTTATTGTTAAACTTGATCAATCCGGGAATATCCAGTGGGTAAAAAATTACGGTGGTCGGGAAGAAGAAGTTTTTATTTCAATTGAAGAGACCAAAGATGGCGGGTATATTGCCGCCGGTTACACTGCTTCATTAGATGGAGATGTTTCAGGAGTTCATGGCGACTACGACGCATGGATCGTTAAATTAGATGGTGCTGGTACAATCCAATGGCAAAAATGTATTGGCGGTACCCAACGGGATAATGCATGGTCGATTACAGCATCAACGGATGGGGGTTATGTATTTACGGGTAATACTAAATCTACTAATGGAGACATTGCATTGAATCACGGACAGTATGATTTTCTTGTTGGTAAATTGGATGCTCTCGGTAATGTTGAATGGGTGAAAACACTGGGTGGCAGTCTAATGGAATGGTCCAGCAGCATCGTTGACGCCTCAGATGGAGGTTTTGTAATTGCCGGGTATTCAAATTCTGGTAACGGAGATGTACAGGCGAATTATGGATTAAGTGATGTATGGATTATAAAAATAGATAACCAGGGTAATATTCAGTGGCAGAAGTCATCTGGCGGATCAAACATTGATGATGCTACACAAATCGTCAAAACAAAAGACGGTGGCTACGTTGTGGCCGGCCGAACCCTGTCTGCAGACGGACATGTGTCAATGAATAATGGAAATAATGATTACTGGATACTGAAACTTGATGTGAATGGCAACCTTCAATGGGAAAAAAGTTTTGGGGGTTCGTTGCAGGATGTAGCGTTATCAATTCAGCAAACCCAGGATGGAGGGTTTATTATTGCAGGTCAATCTTATTCTGATAATGGCGATGTTACAACCAACCTTGGCAGGAGCGATGCATGGATTGTAAAATTGGGACTATGCACCCTCAATATCCCGGTACTGCCAGCCGGAATAACCGGAGCTGAAACGCCATGCGCTGGAACATCTGTCATATATCGTATTGAAGCTGCAAATGATGCTACCGGATATACATGGAAGATTCCGGAAGGTTGGACATTGGTATCAGGACAAGGAACTAATGTTATAACCGTAATACCAGGTAATAAGTCTGGCTCGGTAAGTGTGAATGCATATAATACCTGTAAAAGTTCTCCAGAAAAAAACATAGCTGTGGTGCCTCGAAATGGGGATGTACCTGTTGCGACTATTATATCAGATGCAGCTGGTTACATTTGCGAGGGAACTCCGGTTAAATTTACAGCCGATGCGGAAGGTGCGATTGCGCCCCGGTACCAATGGAAAAAAAATGGAATCAATACAGGCACGAATGCCAGTATTTATCGTGATAATTCATTGAAGAATGGCGATATCATATTCTGTGAGGTAAGTAGCACCAACAGCTGCGGGTCTCAAACAGTATCCACTTCTCCTGGCATAACGATGTTGGTTTCTCATTTGATTAACCCGACAATAAGTATTTCAAGTAATACAGTTTCGATATGCAAAGGTGCAGAGGTACGACTTACTGCTACTGTTACTGGCGAAGGCATCAACCCCAATTACCAATGGTTTATTAACGATAACGGTGTTGGATCTGATCTGCCATATTTCACCAGTCTTACACTTTCAGATGGCGATGTGATTACTTGTAAAGTTTTTTCTGATGAACTGTGTGCTGTTTCGGCAGAAGCGGAATCTGATCCGATAATTATCAGTGTAGATACCGGGACTTTAGCATTTGTCAGTATCACATCAACTGCAACAACGATTTGCAGAAATGATGAAGTTAGTTTTCAGGCGACAGTTGTAAATGCAGGAAATTCTCCGAAGTATAACTGGACGATTAATGGAGTGCAGACCGGAGCTGATGGACAGGTTTTGAAAACGCGTGATTTATCAGACAAAGATATCATAGCATGTAGTATAACACCGGGATTAAATACATGTGCAGTTAATACTGCGTTGTCGAATACAATTGCGATTACTATTAACACATTACCGCAGCTGACATTATATCCACGTGACACATTAGTGCAATCGGGCACGCAGATTCAGTTTTACACTTATATAAATGAAGATATAAACTCATTCAGCTGGTCACCGCCGGGAATGCTGATGGTGCCATCTGTACTGGCACCAAAATCAGCGCCAATTTTAACAGCAATTACATATCGTCTTGATATCATTACAAAAGATGGTTGCCCAATGTTTAAAACTGTTACAATTAAGCCCCTTAACCCTTTGTTTATTCCTAACGCATTCACGCCAAATGGAGATGGCCTGAATGATATATTTAGAATTCCACCCGGATCTGATTTAAAATTAACCGAATTGTCAATCTATAGCAGATGGGGAAAAAAGATTTTTATAACTGCAGATATTAATATTGGTTGGGACGGTCGCATTAAGGGTGTAGAACAACCTTCGGGTACATATATATATATGATCACCGGATTTCAAAATGATAAACCGGTCTTTCTGAAAGGGACTTTTAATTTACTTCATTAGTTCAATTGACAAAGTATTTTTCCGGTCTTGCTATATATCGAATAATTATTAAAATTAATTTCAATGCTTTTACTAATCAGGCTACCTGAAAGGAAAACGTTGTAGGTGTAATTAATTCTTTTTTATCTAAACGTAGTATACTTTAAAAAAAATGTTCCGCTATTACATTCTATCCTTCATCATGTAGATCAAGTCTCAATTCCGAATTATAATGATTAATCAGATTTTAATAATCACACTCGTTGGCGCCACCCTTTTATTGTATTTAATTTTGATAAAGTTGAAAAATCAGAAATCACAAGCCGACACGGACACAACCAGGCCTTCCGCTGAATACATGCCACGCGATGAGAATCCGAATGATAAACTCGCCATTGTAACCGGGGTAAGCAACGCTGAATTGCATGCTGTGTTAAATGGATTATGTAATATGTACAATAAAGAAACTTTCCGGGTTTTACCACGGCTTTTTATACTGGGAGAAAAAGAATTTGCTATTACATTTCCATTTGACATAGATTTTGAAATGCTCTGTTATTTTATCAATTACGTTCACTATCCAATGGACTTTGAGCGGTCTGTTAATATTACTGGCTGGACAACAACTAAAACTGATGATTTCCGGATCGGTGAACGCCTGGCAAATAAAAAAGTAATGCTGTTTGTTCCATTAGATGATACTGAATATGATAATGTCTATATGACCACTGCTGAGAACACTGGTTATAAAATTGGTTTTGCAGACAGTAAGGAAGGTTGGTTATTGGATAAACCCAGAACTCAATATGCCTTTCCGTCAATTAATATTTTGGAGTTGGATGGAAAGGAATACACAGACTATAAATAGAATTTGAATTATTGTGATAAAGTATGGTAGTAACTGGTTTCAAAAGAGCATAGAAAATCTGGAAAAGGATAGCTGGGATGAGGTGCCTGAAGATGAGAGCAGCATTGTACAACGATTAATGCGACTGCGCAAATTACCATTAGAGCATTTCACATTAGATGATATCCGGTTTATGGCTGGTCAGGAGATGTGGTTCACAAAAAACAATGCTATGAGATTCGTTTTTTCTTAATTCAAAGACATTGAGTTGGCAATACTCATTGTTCTGTTCGCTCTGGAAGGCTGTTCGGTCAGTTGAAAAATAATTTTCGCATACGATTTTTGCCAGTTTAAACCTGTAAATAATGCAATATTTATGATTAAATATGTAACACTATATAGCTATATTAGGCTGACCTTTAAATAATGAAAGCTCTTGTATCATATCTAAAATAATCTTGAAACGAAGAAATTTCATTGCTATTGCTGGAGCAACCGTCGTAATATCGGGTGTTGTATACTACCTAAAAAGTGACAAAAATAATTTAGTCAGAAGCGATATCAAAAATGATTCATCTGGAAGATTTTCCATGAATGATGATGAAAGAAACATTTTATACCATGCCTCTCTTGCTCCAAGTGGACACAATACACAACCGTGGTTTGTCAAATATATTGAACCGTATCATTGGATTATTGGCAATGATAAAAGCAAATGGCTTCCGGCTGTTGACCCCACTCAAAGGGAAACAATTTTGTCAATAGGAGCTTTTCTTCAAAATTTAGAATATGCTGCCAGTCATGCAGGGTATACATGTCAGTTTACACTAATCGCAACTTCCAACCAGGATAAAAATATAGTAGAGGTTGAATTGAAAAAATTTGATAATTCAATAACGTTCGACATTCAGAAAATCCAACAAAGAAGAACAGTTCGTTCAAACTATTTAAACGATGTTTTGAAGAAAGAAGATGTCACTTTCCTAACAAAGGATGACATTGATTACATTCAGTATATTCCCTGTACATCAAAAGAGCATCATTGGCTGAATGAACAAACCATCGAAGCTAACAGGATCCAGGCTTACCGTATTGATGCTGAAAGTGAATTGGCGGAGTGGATTAGGTTTTCAAGTAGAGATGCTAAGATTCATAGCGATGGGTTAACTGTGGCGAGCATGGAAATTAACGGCATTACAGGGTGGTATCTTCGAAACTTTTATGGAAAAGCTGATGTGATGAAAAGTGGTTTTATGGAAAAAAGTATTGATAGTGTAAAAGAACAGGTGGGTAAATCTGCTGGTTGGATGCTTATTACAAGCAAGGATAATTCCGTGGCGACTTTGCTGGAAACTGGTAAAAGACTGCAACGGCTATGGTTGAAAATACGGGAACGAAATATTGCCATTCACCCCATGACACAAATTCTGGAAGAAACCAGTACCAACCGGGTATTTCAAACATCCCTTGGCATTACTAACGAAGTTCAATTTATTTTGCGGACTGGTTATATAAAGAATTATCCTCAACCTGTTTCGCTTAGGCGTCCAATTGATCGGTTTGTGCATACATAAATGAATAATGAAAAAAATACTCATCATAAACGGGCATCCGGATAGAGAAAGTTTTTGTTTTGCTTTGGCGGGAATGTACAAAAATGGAGCAGATACAAATGGAGCTGATTGCAAGTTGGTTCATTTGATTAATTTAGAATTCAATCCAATTCTTAATGTTGGCTATCGATTAGTCACAGCGCTTGAGCCCGATTTGATACAAATGCAAAATGATATTTTACAAGCTGATCATTTAGTGTTTGTCTACCCCAATTGGTGGAGTACCTATCCTGCCTTACTTAAAGGGTTTATTGATAGAGTCTTTCTTCCTGATTTTGCTTTTAAATATCATGAAAAAGGCCCTTTCTGGGATAAATTATTGAAAGGGAAAACGGCAAGATTAATTGTAACAATGGACACGCCAAAATGGTATTATTGGCTGATAAATAGAAATGCAGGACATAATTCGATGAAAATCGGTGTGCTTGCGTTTTGTGGAATAAAGCTAGTTAAAGTCACGGCTTTTGCTCCGGTGAAATCATCAAATGATAATATGAGACAGAAATGGTTAAAAGAGACGGAGGAATTGGGAAGAAAACAAAGCTAGAAAATGAAGGCTCCTTTTACCATAGAACAGTTCCTTCATGTTTTTAGAAACTACAATGAGGCGATTTTTCCTATACAGTTAATCTTTTACCTAATAGGTGCAATTGTAATATACATTGTCATAAAACCCCATCCTTTATCTGGAAAAATTATTAGCGGCATACTTTCATTTTTTTGGTTGTGGATGGGCATTGTATACCACATCGTTTTCTTTTCTACAATTAACAAGGCTGCATATATATTTGGAGCATTTTTTATTATTCAAGGTATTCTATTTTTGATTTTTGGTGTTGTTCGAAACAAACTTTCTTTTCAATTTCAAAAAGACACCTACGGAATTACCGGATTAATATTGATTGTGTTTGCACTAATTATCTATCCGGTTTTAGGGTATTTTTTCGGTCATGTCTATCCTTCTTCACCAACCTTTAGCCTGCCTTGCCCGACTACCATTTTCACTTTTGGGTTGCTATTACTTAATATAAAAAAGCGTCCTATTTCACTTTTAATTATTCCATTTATCTGGTCTATTATTGGTTTTATGGCGGCATTGCAATTTGGCATATTTGAAGATACGGGCTTGCTAGTTGCAGGTATAGTTACCTTTTCATTATTGATTTTCCGTATCAATCAAAGATGACAACAAAACCAATGAAACGAATGCTACTGATATTATTTTCAATTGTATTGGGATTTATTTTGATGCTAACCTGCGTAGTGTTACTATATAGTCCTGGTAAAATTGAACAGTATTCAGATGAGACGGGCAAACCAATACACGGGGGTATTGCAGAGAAAACATTCATAAAAATTGGTGCTGTTTTGCAGGGAATGTTTATCAGAAGTAAGAATATAAATAATCCGGTTTTGGTCTATGTGCATGGAGGCCCTGCATTCCCCAATTATTTTTTAATCGACAAGTACAAACCCGGACTGGAATATTTTTTTACGGTTTGCTATTGGGAACAGCGTGGCGGTGGGCTATCTTATACTCTGGAAGTTACCCTGCAAAGTATGAATTTTAACCAGCTTGCATCACACGCCATTGAAGTTACCAACCACTTGCGCAAACGTTTTGGCAAAGAAAAGATTTATTTAATGGCCCATTCCGGCGGAACAGCTATAGCCCTGCTTGCAGTTCAGAAAGAACCAAAAATATTTGATGCATACATCAGTATTGGACAGATTACAAATCAGGCTGAATCAGAAAAAATAGCTTACAAATATATGTGGGATAAATTCACGGCTGATGGCAATCAAAAATCAGTTACTGAACTAAAAAAATATCCTGTTTTAGAAGCTGATTCAAACATTATTCTATTCTATAAATCTAAGGTACGGGACCAGTATATGCACCAGTCAGGTATAGTAACAATGCACAAAATGAGGTCGGTTTTTTGGAGTATTTTCATTCCGGTATGGACTTGCAAAGCGTACACATTAAAAGAAAAAATAAACATTTGGAGATCAAAGTTTTCATTTCTCCCTAAAAAAATCTAATAAGTGAAATACTAAAAACAGACTTTACTGTTAAAGTTCCGGAACTTGAAATTCCTGTTTAATTCTTTAGCGGAAAATTTGATATGACAGTTAATATTGATTTATCAAAAGCGTATTTGAATAGACTGAATGTACCATTAAAAGGGTTTTATACTTTCAATAATTCAGCAAATAGCCCTTTATATGAAGAACCTGATTTCGTAAGGCAAATTATTGAGACCGATATTTTAAATAATACCAACAATTTGGCAGATAAAAATTAATGGCCAAATACATAAATTAGGTATGGAAGGTAGTATGATATCTAAAAATAAATTAGGAGTAATTAAAATACTTCATACCATTATTTGGTTTTTTTTCAATGGAATATTTTTCTACATGGTTTATGCAGTAATTTTAAACAGAATAGACAAATATGTTTGGATTGGTATTACTCTTTTCTTAGTGGAAATAATTGTATTGCAGATCTTTAAAAATACTTTCCCGCTCACAATTGGTGCCCGTCGATATTCCAATTCAACAAAAGAAAACTTTGATATTTATCTTCCCAATTGGCTAGCAAAACATAAAAAATTGATTTATTCCGCTTTTTTGATTGTCTTTATTTGTTTACTTTTTTACAGGCTTTTAACTTGATAATAATGAAACCAACAACGGCAAGAAATTTGCTCATTACGTTATTATTGTTTCTGGGTTTAAGTGCAGCAGGAGGCGGTATATTTTTGATCATTTCGCCATCAGGAAAGTTGCTTGGTGGTTTGCCATTATCCATTTTAGAACATTCCCCATTCGCTGATTTTCTTATACCGGGTATTATTCTATTGCTTGTTTTAGGTTTATTCCCATGTATTATATGTGTTGCATTAGTGAAGAAGCCGAAAAATAGGTTGGCTGAATATTTTAATTTATTTAAAGATATGTACTGGGCGTGGTCATTCTGTATCTATGTGGCTTTTGCGCTAATTATCTGGATACAGGTGGAAACAATATTCGTTCAGGGTGTTGGTTGGCTTCAAACATTTTACATGTTATATGCAATACCAATCATTATTATTGCACTGCTTCCGCAGATTCGAGCTATTTATAAAAAATGAAAAGAATAAATATCATGACAATTATCATATCCGTTGTTGGTGTTCTTCTCTCAATATTACTAATTGGTCATATTAATTTATCCATTCGGTTCAGGAAAGAGGTAAAAGAACTTTTTGCGCAATCCAAAAATATATCTGACCAGGTATTTCATAAAAGTCAGCTGGCAAATTTACCAGAACCTGTTCAGCGGTATTTCAACCATATTTTAAAAGAGGGACAGCCATACATAAGTTATGCGAGAATTAAACATGATGGCCAGTTTAAGACAGGTTTTGACAAAGGTTGGATAAACATAACCGGCGAACAATATGCTACAACAGAGAAGCCGGGCTTTATCTGGAAAGGAACAACTTCAATGTTTGTTGCCAGAGATATGTATATTTCAGACAAGGGCAGACTGATCGCAACACTTTTATCAATATACAATGTTGCGGATGGAAAAGGTAAAAAGTATAATGAAGGTGAACTAATTCGCTGGTTGGGGGAAAGTGTTTTGTATCCCACAAATTTTCTACCGGGTGACAGGTTACAATGGCTTCCACTTGATTCAAATACCGCAAAACTCAGTTTTAGTTACAATGGGCTTTCTCTGTTTTTTAAAGTTTCATTTAACGAAATTGGCGAGATTACTGAGATGGAGGCCAAAAGGTATATGGGGGAGGATAATTTAGAAACCTGGATTATCAAAGCAACAAATTACAGGGAGTTGAACAATGTGATCATTCCAACTTCATTTGACGTTATATGGCGACTGGACAAAGGCGATTTCAGTTATGCAAAATTTAATATCACAAAAGTAGAGTACAACAAACCCGAAAAATTTTGATCCTCTGACAAAATCTGTATGTATGTCAGATGGATATTTACGCCATACACACCGGATAATGAATTCTCGTTTTTTGTTCCTTACCGGCAGCGTTTATATTAGTCGTATTCTCTGATCAGCATTTTTTTATCTTCATAATATCCCTATAGATAGCGAATTACAGTAGGATAGGCTGTTTACTTGAATTTTCGAAAATGAAACCATCGGGATTTAAACGGAGTTGAAGTTTAGGGCCCATAAATTTTAATTGTTATTATAGCGAAAAAGTGTTGATAGATTCTAATTTAGCAACTAAAGTTTTTTCGTTCTGTCTATGCTAACAATAAATGCTTAATAGTTTGTATTTATGCATCTTAGATTGTAATTTGGCTTCCAGGCACAACACTGAACAAGCCTGAAAAGAGTAAGATCGGTCACTAGTTCAATTTGTTTGAGTTTTTGATAATGTCAGCCTTTTTTTTCACTGTCCTCTGAATGCTTCTCTTATGATTGAGTCTGCCTGATTTAACAGCTAACTGTGACCTAACCGCAAAAATGAAAAAGTGTTTTTTAAGTTTATTTTGTCTGATTGTAATTAGTACATCATTTGCTCAATTGCCATTATTTCAGTGGGCAAAGCCATTTGAAGCGCGCAATGAAAACAATCCTTCCATTAATAGTAACGCCAGATCGATAGCTGTCGATAAATTGGGGAATGTATATTCAGCAGGACAATTTGACTATACCGTAGACTTTGATCCGGGGCCAGGTGTATTTACACTTACAGCCACAAATTGGACCAATTCTGGAGTATATATATCCAAGCTTAATTCGGCAGGAGAATTTTTATGGGCTATTCAAATACCCACATATACTGATTTTGGTAATATTGAGATAAGGGTCGACGGAGATAATAATGTATACATTGCATCCGAGTTGCGCCTACCTTCAGACTTTGATCCAGGACCTGGAGTTTTTATGTTGTCTCCTATTGGACCTGTAGATGCATTTGTCGCTAAATACGATTCAAATGGCAATTTGATATGGGCAAAACAATTTGGTGGACCGGGTGATACAGTTCCCAAATCTGATGTATTGGATATTGACAATGAAAACAATGTGGTGATATGTGGCAAATTCAACAGAGTAGTTGATTTTGATCCGGGTATTGCCGTTTATAATATGACATCATCGGCGCATATACAGGCGTTTATTGTCAAGTTGAATAGTAACGGTGAATTTATTTGGGCAAGGCAATTCGGTAATTCGCCGATTGTTTATTCCGGCTCTAATATCGTGGATGTTAAATGCGATACGCAAGGGAATATTTATGCGATTGGTGATTTTTCAGGCTCATGCGACTTTGATTCGGGTCCTGGTACTTTTCTTTTAGAAAGCAATGGTTTGACAAATCCATTTATTTCAAAAATGAATCGGGATGGAAATTTGATATGGGCTAAAAGTATAACCAACACCACAAAGGGTACCGATGAATTTTCAGATACCAGAGGAATAGATGTGGATGCAAATCAGAATATTTATGTAACCGGTGATTTTTATGGAACTTTTGACTTTGATCCTGGACCTCAAACATTTCTTCTCAGCAGTAGTCATTACGACTGGTATTTATTAAAATTAAATAAACAAGGCGATCTTCTCTGGGCGAACAGCTTCGGCGGCATTGAAGCAGATATTGGATCAGATGTGGCAGTAGGGAATGATGGAAGTGTATATGCAGTCGGAGTGATTGGGCATATTGCTGATATGGATGCAGGGCCAGGGACGTTTAACATTACCACTGTAAATGATTACGGTGCATCTGCATTAGTAAAGGTTAGTGCTAACGGAGGGCTGATATATGCACTACCTTTCGATCAGGTTAATACCGATTATGGGGAAAGCTTAACCAGAAGAATGGTGGTGGATGATCTTCACAATATATACATAACAGGGTCATTCGCAGGTGTAATAGATTTTGATCCAGGTCCAGGGGTTTACTCATTAATGGGCAGTGGGCCTTTCGTTTTAAAACTTGCAAGGTGTAAAAACATAACGACTGCTAACTTAAATATTAATTCCTGTAGCCCTTATAAATTTAACAATGAAATCTTTGATTCTTCCGGCACTTATACACGCATCATTCTGAATAGTACTGGCTGTGACTCCATCATTACAATTCATCTGACCATCAATAAAAAGTATACTGAGCAAAATAAAACTATATGTGAGGGAGAATCATTTTTTGCAGGGGGAGAAAAACAAACGGTCTCTGGAATTTATATTGATACATTGACATCTTCTTTGAACTGCGATTCGATAGTGACTACGCGCTTAACAGTAAATCCTTCTCCATTGCCCATATTGGGACCCGATCGTGACTTGTGCGCCGGCACAGCATCGGTGATCAGTCCGGGATCATTTACGCAATATCTTTGGCAGGATATGTCAACTTCCAGCACTTTTACTGTGAGTAAGCCGGGCTTATATTGGGTGAAAGTGAACAACGAATTGAACTGCAGCGTGACAGACAGTCTCAATATAAAATCAATATTACCTTCCCCCGATAATTTTTTAAAAAAGGTTGATAGTATTTGTAGGTATCAAAAATTACCCATTGATGCTAAGGAAATATTCAATCAATACCTCTGGTCGAATGGTGCTGTGGATAAACAGATTACTGTAGACAAGCCCGGCTCGTACTGGCTTAGTGTTACAGATGCAGGTGGCTGCACCGGGACAGATAGTATTATAGTGTATCCGAAAGATTGTTTAATTGGCGTTTATGTTCCAACTGCATTCACCCCAAATAATGATGGCATCAATGACGTGTACAAAGCAATTGTATTTGGAGAAGTTTTATCGTTCAGGCTACAGGTTTTTGGTAGAGAAGGCCAGCTTGTTTTTCAAACTACTGATCATTTGAAAGGCTGGGATGGATCTTACAAGGGCAAAAACTATTCCAGCGCAACATTTGTCTGGCAATGTTCCTACCAACTTAAAAGTCGACAGCCGGAGTATCAAAAAGGAACTGTTACGATTATCCGATGAGAACGAGTGAGTTCGTAAATTTTTGAATTGAGATCTTTTCCTCAAAATAGATTTCTCTTGATTATTTTTTCCATTAAACTTTAATTTGATTTATAGAATTATCCATTATAGCCGCATCAGCTTGATGGGAGTGAAATCTAAATGTATTTTTACCGATTCTTCATTCCCGCTTTTTCCGGCTTCCCGGCTACTACTTTTGAATAGCAGCGATCTTGAACCTCATAATACTTAGCCGTCTCGCCCCGGGCGAGACGGAAAGAAACGGGAATGATTAAAAACAGTGAAAAGTT
>JANPJC010000098.1:0-12381 GCA_031425315.1 Chitinophagales bacterium | reverse complement strand
CGCTCACTAAAATTTTTGATGCCACTGTTATTCAATCTTCAAATCTGCATCTGGATCAATTGGAGAAAGAGTTAAGTGAGTATTTTGATCGTTCCCGAAAATCGTTCAGCGTGGTATTGGATACGCCGGGTACAGTATTTCAATTAAAAGTTTGGGAAGAATTAAAGATGATTCCCTTTGGTACAACCCGATCTTATAAACAACAGGCGATACAGATTCACCAACCAACCGCAATGCGTGCTGTTGCGCGCGCCAATGGTATGAATCGTGTGGCGATAGTCATTCCCTGTCACAGGGTAATTGGTGAGAATGGTCATTTGACTGGTTATGCCGGCGGGATTTGGAGAAAGAAGTGGTTACTTGATATGGAAGCGGATACGGGTTTTAGTTTGTAAGTTTTAGGTGTTATCCCATTGAGTTATCGGAGCACTAAAGTAGCGGTCAGCCATGCCTTGCCGCTACAAAACGTGAACAGCCGATTCCGGTTTTGCTTGTGGAGAGAGGCTGCAGCATCTTTACGAGTTTGGACACAGAGGCCCACAAAGGAACAAAGGCCACAAAGGAACAGCCAATACAGTTGTACAGAAACAGCCAAATACAGGTATTAAGGTTTACGGATTAGAGAAAAAAGCTGTCCGTACCTATAATACTTTGACCGTTTTATTGTTGATACGCTTTCAATGACCATTTTATACAATTAGATCATACACGAAAAGCAAATTTTCATTCGAGATCGTTTGAATAGCAATCGTTGATTGAAGAAACTAATGCTACCCTGTATCAAATATTGAATGTAAGTATTTTATTTACTCCATTTTTTGTTATTTCATGTTACAATGGCACATCAAAAGGTATTTACTGAACTTGAGACTGGTAATTATAAATTGATACGTTTAACTACAGAAAGAGCGGAAGATGTTTTCAGGCTACGCTCCGACCCGGAGGCAATGAAGTTTATTGATCGCCCGCGACCGAAAGACATTAATGATATTCACAAGTTTATAAAAACGCTTGATGAAGATTTCGAAGCCAATCGCTCAATGTTTTGGGCGATCATTCATAAGGCCTCAAATGAAATGGCTGGATCTATTGCCTTCTATCATATACAGCCGGAAAATTTTCGTGCTGAATTGGGATATATGTTGTTCCCTTCTTTTTGGGGGAAAGGGGTGATGAGTAAATGTATAAATACAGTGCTGGACTTTGGTTTTGACGAGTTGAATTTCCATAGTGTTGAGGCGCATATCAATCCGGCAAATGATGGGTCGAGAAAGATTTTACAAAAATTTGGTTTTGTATCAGAGGCTTATTTCAGAGAGAATTTTTTCTTTGATGGGCAATTTCTGGATTCAGAGGTTTTTAGTTTGCTGAAAAGAGAGTATTATAAATAGCGTGTATAGATTTAGAATTTATACTGGACGTTTCGCGCGGAAGATTGATCGGGGGAGACAGGGAAGAAAAATTTTGAATGGGAAGATGCTTTCGGTTTATGAGATTTTAAGGCGCTGCGTTTTGGAAAGGTGCGCTGCGCGCGGAAGGTTTGCCGGGGAGGCGTGTAGAAGGGAAGATTTTTTGCGGGTAAGGCCTTCTCTTAACTGGTAATTTGAGCGTATGTGGCGGCTGTTAGCCTGGGAGAAGGCTGTTCATTGACGATTGACGATTCACGATTCACGCAGAGGATGGCTGTTCATTCACCCTTTCACCATTCACCCAATCACACATTATTGACGAGCTTGAAAAGATATTATGTTACTTTCAGAAGCGATATCGTTAATCAAATCTCCGTTGATCAATTCAGATATTCCCGTTCATTGGGCAGACCTCGGGGCAGGTGAAGGGCTATTTAGTTTCGCGCTGGCTGATTTGTTATGTTCAGGCAGTACTATTTATGCAATTGACAAACGTGCAGGCCAATTGAAAGGGAAGAAAACTACTAAAGTGGAAATAGTTGAGATCATTGCTGATTTTGAAAAAGATGATCTTGCTGTTCCTTTACTTGACGGTATCATCGCAGCTAATGCCCTCCATTTTATTGCAGATCAGCAAATCTGCCTGAAACGATTGGCAAAACTTTGCAGGCCGGATGCTCATTTTATCATTGTTGAATACGATACATCTTCGGCTACTCAATGGGTTCCATATCCACTTCCATTTTCAACTTTAAAGCACATGTTCGAAGGAATCGGAAGAAGTAGCATTCAGCGGTTGGGTCAGATAAAATCAAAATATAATTCTTCAAATATTTATGGGGCAATTATTTCGGTTTGACCCTGGATATTGCAGTATGGAGGATTGTTGATATTTTCAATCGAATTCTAATTTACATTTTTATATATGCACGCAGGTAAAAGTTATAGCTTACTGGAATTCTTATTCTGGACCAAACGCAACATTATATTACTGCTGATTGTATCAACCTTACCGACATTATTATTTGTTTTCGCAGGATGGCATTGGCTGGCCATTCCCTGGGTACCCATTGCAATGCTCGGTACAGCAGCTGCCTTCATTGCCGGATTCAGAAATAATGCCACATACAACAGGTTATGGGAAGCAAGGCAGATATACGGAGGCATTGTTAACAGCAGCCGAACATGGGGCATTATGGTACGTGACTTTATTACAAATGCAGATACCTCGACCATAAGTCCAATACATCGCGAAATGATATACAGGCATATCGCGTGGCTTACCGCGCTCCGTTTCCAGCTGCGGGAAAGGAGAATTTGGGAGAATATGGACAAGCCTGCAAATATTGAATATCGTAAACGATATACGATAGATGAATGGGAATCAAAATTTGAAGATGAGGTAACGCCGTTGCTTTCAGCGAAAGAAAAAGATTTTATACTGCAAAGAAAGAATAAAGCCACACAAATCATCAGCCTGCAGTCTATGCAATTGTCTGCTTTGGCTGCACAGGGAGTATTGACCGATTACAGGTTTGTGCAATTAGAGAGCTTATTAAAAGAATTGTACGACCATCAGGGAAAATGTGAACGTATCAAAAACTTTCCTTATCCACGCCAGTTTGCAACGATTAACCAGTTTTTCATTCATCTTTTTGTATACATGATTCCTTTGGGAATGCTGAATGAATTCAATAAACTCGGCGGAAATATGATATGGCTTACAATTCCATTCAGCATATTGGTATCATGGGTGTTCACTTCACTTGAAAAAGTAGGAGAGAGTACCGAGAATCCTTTTGAAGGCAATGCGAACGATGTACCGATTACTGCGTTGAGCAGAACAATAGAAATTGACTTGCGTGAAATGCTTGGTGAAACAAATCTGCCATCACCGCTGCAACCAGTTAGAAGTATTCTGATGTGATACTTCTGGGCAATAGGTAAGAGATACAGGTTCAACAATATTTACAGCTGTCAACCTAAAACTTGAAACCTGCTGTTTGCAACTTTTTTCGGCCACGGAGTTTAGCGGAGGTTCTGAGGTAAGCAGAGGAACAGCCAATACAGGTTATAGGTTTTAAGTTATACGTTTTACGTAAACAGCCATCTCAGGTTACTGTTTTTTCTGCATTTATACCTAAAACCTAAAACTTAATTCTTACTACCTGTATTGTTACACGGAGAAACAGCCGGAGATGAAAGGCAGGAGATTCACGGAGATTTGTTGAGAAAGTAAAAAGTCTTTACAATTGAAAATTATCCAATACAAGTTTTACGTTTTAAGGTATTGGTTTTACGTAAACAGATATTTCCATGTTACATTTTAATGCATTGAAAAACCAGCATAACCATCAACCTGCAACTAGTACCCAGCAACCCGCAACCAGCAACCCGCATCCAGTACCCCGCAACGCTGTTCCTTAACAACCAGTGTGATATTTTTTGAATATCTTCACCGGCATTGAAAAATTAGAAAAAATCGTTATCTGATATTCCGTGAGCTTTTCTGGATTTGTAGAATACAGACGGGCACTCAAGATTAATTGAAAAATCTATGAAGCTGAGTTTTCTCAAGAATGATATTCCCTCGAGTATAGTAGTATTTCTTGTGGCACTGCCATTGTGCCTTGGTGTGGCTTTAGCTTCAGGAGCGCCGCTATTTTCAGGAGTGATCAGTGGTATCATTGGCGGTATATTGGTGGGTATTATAAGTAAGTCCAATACCAGCGTAAGTGGACCTGCAGCGGGACTGGCGGCAATAGTCCTTTCTGCTATTACTACTCTTGTCGATTTTGAGGTGTTTCTTGCAGCGGTTGTTTTGGCAGGTTTTATTCAACTGGTAATGGGATTTCTGAAAGCGGGCATTATTGCTAATTATGTACCTTCAAATGTTATTAAGGGTCTGCTCGCCGCCATCGGGATACTTCTTATTCTGAAACAAATTCCTCATGCGCTCGGCTATGATCCCGATGCTTTTGACGATACTTCATTTGTACAACGGGATGGCGAAAATACGTTCTCTGCTTTATTTAAAATGCTTGATTTTATTTTGCCCGGCGCATTTATTATTTCGGCGATTTCCATATTGATTATGTTCACGTGGGACAAAACGCCTTTGAAAAAATTTAAATTCCTGCCTGCTTCATTAGTGGTGGTTGTATTAGGTGTATTGATTAATCTTCTTTTTAAGAAAATCAATCCATCCCTTACGCTGGAGCAATCTCATCTTGTAAATCTGCCTCCGATTGACATGACTGATCTGAGTGCCTACATCCATATCCCTGAACTATCCTCTTTTACCAATGTGAAAGTGTACACAGTTGCATTTACACTGGCCATAGTAGCATCACTTGAAACATTGTTAAATATTGAAGCGGTTGATAAACTTGATCCGCACAAAAGAGAGTCACCACCAAATCGCGAGCTGATTGCCCAGGGATTTGGTAATGTCGCTGCAGGATTTTTGGGCGGTATACCCATTACATCTGTTATAGTAAGGAGCTCCGTAAATATCAATTCAGGAAACGAGACGAAACTTTCTGCAATTCTTCATGGTGTATTGATGCTGGTAAGTGTGCTCGCGTTGGGTCCAATTCTTAATCAAATTCCTCTGGCTTCTTTAGCGGCGATATTGTTAATGACTGGTTATAAACTTGCAAAAGTTTCTTTATTCAAAACGATGTACCAAAAAGGCTGGAATCAATTCATTCCATTTATCGTTACAGTACTTGCGATCGTATTTACCGATCTCCTGATTGGTGTTTTGATTGGATTAGCTGTAAGTATATTCTACCTTCTCCGCAGTAATTTTAGAAATCCCTTTACCATTGGAAAAGAAAAACTATCAATAGGTGAGGTGTTGAAGCTTGAGTTGTCGGATGAAGTTTCTTTTCTTAATAAAGCATCAATTAAAGATACGCTCTGGAACCTGCCCAATTCATCAAAAGTGATTATTGACGGATCACGATCTTCATTTATTGATGAAGACGTGCTGGAAGTGATTGAAGATTTTCAGGTAACTGTTGCACCAGAAAGAAATATTAAGCTGGAAGTACTCGGTATTAAAAGTCATTACACACCGCAGGACCATTTATCGTTTTTGCATGTAATCGACAGCAAAAGGCAACGGGATTTGACGCCGCAAAAAGTATTGACACTTTTGCAGTCTGGCAATGAGCGTTTTGTTTCGGGAAGGTCCACAGAAAAGTATTATCAGCAGCAGGTTAGCGAAACTTCCGACGATCAGAATCCAATGGCCGTGGTGGTGAGTTGTATTGATTCGCGTTCTTCCCCGGAAATTGTTTTTGATGCCGGCGTTGGAGATTTGATCACGGTGCGGGTTGCCGGAAATGTAGTGAATGCTGAGATCACAGGAAGTATTGAATACGCCATCAGGAAAGTTGGTGCCAAACTAATTGTTGTGATGGGGCACCTGGACTGTGGCGTAATCAATTCCGCTATCAGCGGTGGTGGTGATAAAAATATCGACCTCTTTACTGAAAAGATAAGAGGAGTTTTAGCGAAGGGTATTTTTGATTATCATGGAGAAGAGCTGAAGGATGATAAGCTGGTGGAATCTGTCACCTGGTTAAATGCAGAAATGGCAGCAAAAGAAATTTTGGAAGGGAGCGAGTACATCAAATTAAAAATTGAAAGTGGTGAGATAGGAATTTCTGCTGCATTGTATGATATTAATACAGGGAAAGTTCATTTTCGCAGTTATTGAGGCGTGAATCGTGAATCGTGAATCGTGAATCGTCAATCGTGAATCGTGAATCGTGAATCGTGAATGAACAGCCGGTGAATGTGTGAATAAGTCAATGAGATAATTCTAAAGAGGGGATTATTAAGTATAAAAAGAGAAGTGAGCGGCCTGTCGATTAGTCAAACTATCGGCTGCTCACCTGAAACGTAAAACTTATAACGTAAAACTTTTCTCGTTTTTTTGTGCAAATACCACTATTTGATAAGCCGATCGATAATTTACTTCCCTTTGATGGAGAGGTACAGTTTATGCCTGAATTTTTCAATCAGGCGGAATGCAGTAACTATCTGCATCATTTGAAGACAGTAATACAATGGAAGCAGGAGCCGATTTTTCTTTTTGGAAAACAGATCATGCAGCCACGGTTAACGGCATATTGCGGAGATAAGGATCGTCCTTACGGATATTCTGGTATTACAATGGAAACTCAACCCTGGTATCCGTTTATGCAGGAGATACGGGCGAAGGTGGAGAGCGCTGCCTCTTTAAAATTTAACGGAGTTTTACTTAATTATTACAGGCACGGCCAGGACAGCATGGGATGGCATCGGGATAACGAAAAAGAATTGGGTGTTAATCCTGTCATCGCTTCGGTGAGTTTTGGGGCAGAAAGAAATTTTCAATTCAGGCATTATACTAATAAAAAAGAATTGCGATCAATCGTATTAAATAACGGCAGTTTACTTCTTATGAAAGGGGCAACAAATCATCATTGGGAACATCAACTGCCAAAGTCAAAAAAAATAAACGGCGAACGAATAAATCTTACATTCAGAATGGTGTTAAGCTGAATCCTTACTTCCATTTGGCCACAACGATAAGCGGAGATTTTGAGTTGAAAGGAGAGTTGTTGTATTGGCTGTTTCACTATTGCCTATTGCCTGCTGCCTATTGCCTGTTTGGACACAGAGGGCCATAAAGGAACAAAGGACACAGAGAAACAGCCAATAAGGTTTTATGTAATAGGTTTTATGTTGTAGTTGGTACAGTGAGCACAAATAAAGACTAAACTTTAATCTTTATTCCCGTTTATTCATTCCAGTTATTAAACACTTACTAAATGAAAAGGCTTAAATGTGAAGTTCGATTTACTAATCAGCCGGCTGTTAATTATCCCATTGACTCATTCACACATTCACCCCACCATAACCGGCTGTTCATTCACGATTCACGATTCACGATTCACGATTGACGATTCACGATTCACGATTCACGATTCACGATTCACGATTCACGATTCACGTACCAGTCGGCTGTTTACTTCGCCCTTCGAACTTCTAACTTCTCACTTCAGTAATACGTATATCTCACAGTAAACGTCACTGTATTTCCCATTCCTTCACCAGCAGTTTGCGTCATCTTACTGATTTTTAATGCGGGGTGTTTTCCCTGATATTGAAAATGATTGCGGATCGAAAATTTTTGCAATCCAGTTGTTATCTTAACTATTGCCGGATTATTTTTCTGCATCGATAAGTCGGGAAGAAATAATAAATCGTCGGAGAACTCACGCAAAAGCCCTGCTCCCTCCATATTTTTTCCTTCATCATATTCGCCGTATAAGATTTCCTTCACCTGTATCAAACTTCCATTATCAGATAATCTTTTCTCTTCCATACCCGCAAGATTTCCATCGCTGTGATAGTGAAAAGTAAAGGTCCTGGATAAGGTACTATCTGTATTGCCATGATTATATACAAAATAATTGATGTGTTTAAGCCGGCTATCAAAAATGTAATTCAAATAATACGCTGAAGCAACAGTTTCATTTTCTCCTTTATATTTTTGAATGCAACTTACCTGTTCATTTTGATAAATATATTTTAGCCCCGACTGACTTTTCTTATTTTCCATTCTGCTTACTCTGTTGCCATCGTATAGCACATCGTAAGTGAAAAGTCCGGAAGACAATTCAATCCTGTTAATCTTTTCATTTCTGCCATAAAAAAAATGGTAGGCCGGTGAAGGTATTTTCTCCTGGATAATCTGTTCCAGTAATCCAGCATTTTTTCCCGGCGTTTCCTGTCCTGGTATAGGCTCTGCATTGATCTGTTCTTTTTTGCATCCAGTTGCTGCCAGTAGAAATAAAACCGCCACCATCATCAAATATTTTTTAATGCCCTGCTGATGTTTGTAAAACCCGATCGTTGCGCTGCCTTCCTTAAATTCTGATAGTGGCGATTGCCTGTCTGTCCGGTTCATATTGTTATTTCCAGTTGTAAAATTAGTTTGACAATACCCTGCAGTCAATCAATGATGGTATGAAATGATGTTTCTTATTGATGAAGTGTGAGAACAGGCGATTATTCTCAAATCGTGGATACTTTGTTTAAGAGATGAGTCAGCGCAGCACGGGAAATCAATATATTTATCCAAAATAATTTCTTGATGTATAAGATTGCAGGTTTGGTTTCAATCTTCTTTTTTGTTATCAATGTGACCCATTCGCAAACGGGTTATACTAACTATCAGCAGCAAAATCAGCGGGCCGATCAATTGGTGAAACAATATCCTCAGCAGGTCAAAAGTACAGTGCTGGCGCTCACTATCGGTGGTAAAGAGATCAGGATGCTCACGATAGGTATAAGGGATGTTGATAATAAACCTGCCATTGCAATTATTGGCGGAGTGGAAGGTAAGCATCTGTTGAGCACTGAGCTTGCATTAGCTTTTGCGGAAAAAAGTGCTGGCTGGCGGTAATACAGATTCTATACGCCGGGTGCTGGAGAAAACTACTTTTTATGTATTCCCTAATATGAGCCCTGATGCCATGGAGCAATATTTTGCACCATTGAAGTATGAACGTATGGGAAATGCCACTACTAGTGATGATGACCGTGATGGCCGGATTAATGAAGATCCATTCGAAGAGCTGGACGGTAACGGCAAAATCACTCAGATCCGTATTTTATCACCAATCGGCGAATACATTTCTCATCCTGATGATCCGGCGGTAATGATTAAAGCGGATATGACTAAGGGCGAAAAAGGCAAATACATTGTTTATTCTGAGGGTATTGATAATGACAAGGATGGCGAATTAAATGAAGATGGCGAAGGTGGTGTATGGTTCAACAAAAATTTATCCTTTAAACATCCTTCATTCACCCCGGGCTCTGGCGAATTTGCCGTTTCCGCAATTGAAAGCCGTGCGTTGCTGGACAAGCTTTTCACTTTATTTAATGTAAATGCAGTGATCAGTTTTTCTTCGCAAAATAATCTTTCCACACCCATAACTTTTAATGCAGCGAATACCACTCCCAGAGTAATTACAGGTTACATGGAGCCTGATGTAAAAGTGAATGAAATGGTTTCTCCACTCTACAACAAAATCACGGGCATGAAGGAAGCGCCAAAGTCTCCATTACCTGCCTAAGTTGGAGATAGATACCATTATGGAAAAAAGTCTGGGTGACGGATTAAAAGAAATCACTGCTGTGATCAGTAATCAGCGGTTAATTCCATTCTTCGCAGGAACTGAAATACAAAATCGAAAGTCCTGATTATATCAAATTAACCGGGCCGAAAGCTATTGCCGGTATGCGGGTAGATAATCGCAATCCCATTCTGCGGTCGAACAAAAAAACAATCCTCAATATATTGAAGTGGAAAATATTCCGGGGCTGGGTCAGGTTACGGTGTGGTGGATTGTACAGGGAAATAAAAAGGTTGGCGTGAGTGTGGATAGCAGGAAGGGGGGAGTGGTGACCTTGATACAATAGCTACTGGTTGCTGGTTTCAGGTTGCGGGTTGAACAGCCAATACAGGTGGCTGCGGAATGGGAAAAAAGTGCGAAGTACAAAATGCGAAGTATGAAGTAATTAACAGCCAGCAACATGGCGGCTAAATTCGGCTAATTAAAATTGCGAGGTAAATTTAAGATGGTCACAAGGCTGTTATGTCCCGTTTAGGGACATTTGGTGGGTAGAAAAATAGCAACATCGAAATTTCACGTCCCGGAGGGACGTTTGGTTCAATGAAATTTTGCGGATAATAAATGAATGAAAAATACGCGATGTTTTGCAACCAACGATCGTTCCTTCTGAACGCGCGTTGGTTGATATATTCGCATTCTCTGCTACCCACCAGATGTCCCTAAACGGTACAAAACAGCCTCGATGAGTATTTGAAATATTATAAAGTTCGTGTGTGCTTGCATGTTAGTCGTTGAATTCCTATTGTTTTCTACCCACCAGATGTCCCTAAACGGGACAAAACAGCCTCGATGAGTATTTGAAATATTATAAAGTTCGTGTGTGCTTGCATGTTAGTCGTTGAATTCCTATTGTTTTCTGCCCACCAAATGTTCCTAACGGGACAAAGCATCATGGATTAGTATTTCAGACATTAACGTGTTCGTGTGTTTTTTACTTCAACCTTCACCCTTCGAACTTCATACTTTTTTTCGTCCCGTTTAGGGACATTTAGTGGGTAGAAAAATAGCATAACCAGATTTCACATCGCGGAGGTACGTTTGGTGCTCTTGGTTTATGCATCAAATCAAAAGGTTCGCACCAATAACTCCTGACTAACGATTCCCAACTGCTACCTCCTCTGTCTAAAACTTTTTTCAAAACCTTAAATCCAAACTCAAACACTTCCCGTAAATAAGAACAGCAAAAAACTGTTACTATATGAGGAAGCAATCCGTTCAACTCGCGCTCTCCATCATGGCCCTTTTCACTTTATTCGTATCGTCCTGTAAAAAAGACGACTATAAAAATCCCAACAAGATTGACGCTACATTTTATGGTCTTACAGCCGATAATAAACTCGGTTTGTATACCAGCAAAAACTCTTCAGGAATGCCTGTTTCGCAGGTGAGCCTGTCTGGTTTGGAATCAGGACAAAAAATACTGGCAATTGATTTCAGGCCTGCAACAGGACAGCTTTTCGGAGTTGGTAATGATAGCAGATTATACACTATCAACCCGGATAATGGGCAAACACGGCCGGTAGGTGCCAATGCATTTACAACTGCCATTAATGGTTCCATTATCGGATTTGATTTCAACCCAACTGTTGACCGCATCAGACTGGTTACCGATAAGGGACAAAATCTCCGTCTAAATCCCGAGACCGGTGGGGTAGCCTTTGTTGATGGCAACCTGAATCCAGGTACACCAATGATTATTGGATCAGCGTATACCAACAGTTTTGCAGGCACAACTACAACCACACTTTTTGGTATTGATGCAGCATCAGGAATGTTGTTTAAACAAGACCCACCAAATGATGGTAAACTGATTGAAGTAGGTTCTCTTAAAATTCCATTTAGCGGAGCGGGCGGTTTTGATATATCTCCTGATAATAAAATTGTAATTGCCTCTTTGACTGCTTATGGTAAAGAAATTTTATACAGCATTGATCTTACTAATGGCAAAGCATCAGAGGTTTTCAAATTGAAAGATCAGTTAATTGGAATTGCCATACCTACTAACCCTGTTGCATACAGTAACGATAATGCAGGTAATCTGCTTATTTTCAACCTAAGCAATCCAGGTTCACCAGTTGTAAAACCTTTTACAGGTCTTCAAACCGGTGAAACGGTATTGGGTCTTGATATGCGTCCCGCAACAGGCCAGTTGTATGCTCTCGGCAGCACAGGAAGAATATATTCTGTAAACATGTCGAGTGGTGTATCAGCTCCAGTAGGAATGCAATTTGCCACTGCGCTTTCAGGAACTTCTTTCGGCTTCGATTTTAATCCCCTGGTAGACAGGATCAGGATTGTAAGCAACACCGGTCAGAACCTTCGCGTTCATCCTGAAACTGGCGTTGTTGCTTTTGTTGATGGAATGTTGAAACCGGGCACACCTGAAGTTAACGCTGTGGCCTACACGAATAATTTCGCCGGAACCACCACAACTACATTGTTTGATATCGATATTTCTACAGATATGCTTTTCAAACAGGATCCGCCAAATGATGGAACGCTCGCAGGCGTTGGAAGCCTTGGCGCAAATGTGATGGGAGATGGTGGATTTGATATAGGTGGCCGCAGCAATAAAGGATATGCTTTGTTGTCAGTAGGTGGAACAACTTCAATTTATGAAGTAAATCTTACCAGCGGAGCCATAAAAAAATTAGCGGGCTTTTCTGCAAATGGAAAAAGTCTTGCTGTCGGATTAGGATTTTAAATAGGATATAAGGTGAAACGAACCTGCTATTTCTATAGCGGGTTTCTTTATTTGGATTAGTGGG
>JANPJC010000097.1:0-12753 GCA_031425315.1 Chitinophagales bacterium | reverse complement strand
GCAACATCAATTTGTTTGGGAGAGGACCGCCAGGAAATTCTGCGTTTACTGAGTAGTTTGACAGGCGCTGAAGGGAGATTTGACTATATCATTTCTCCAAAAGAGAGAGTAATTGGAATTATTGATTATGCGCACACGCCCGATGCTTTGCAAAACGTATTGAGTACAATAAAAAAATTGCGGACAGGTAGTGAAAGAATTATTTCAGTCGTAGGATGTGGTGGCGACCGCGACCGTAGCAAAAGACCGCTGATGGCTGAAGTGGCATGTGAGTTAAGCGATAAGACAATTTTTACTTCTGATAATCCACGGAGCGAAGATCCATCGGCCATCATCCATGATATGGAAGAAAAGCTGAGTGCCAATGCAAAGAGAAAAGTAATCAGTATCGTCGATAGAAAGGAAGCAATTAAAACTGCGGTGAGTTTGGCAAGAGAAGAAGATATCATACTGGTTGCCGGTAAAGGACATGAGAAATACCAGGAAATCGCAGGGAAGAAATATCCATTTGATGATAAAGAGGTGTTGAGGGAAATGTTTGAGCTATTGGGAAAGTGAGCAGTAAGTAGTGAGCAGTAAGCAGTAAGCAGTGAGCAGTAAGTAGGGAACAGCCAGTCATTTTGAGCGTAACAAAGAGATTTCCAGGCTGTTTGTCCCGGCAGGGACAGCTGGTAGGTAGGAAAGAAGTGCGAGGTGCGAAGTATGAAGTTAACAGCCAGCAAAAAATTTGTCACGTGGCTGTATGTCCCGGCAGGGACATTTGGTAGGTAGAAGACACACAAAGGCTAACATATCAAAGTCAGGTAAAAGTTTTAACAGGAAAGCAAAATGCTCTATCATCTTTTCGAGTGGTTAACAAGAGAAGGAATCAAATTCCCGGGAAGTGGACTCTTTCAGTTCATTACTTTTCGGGCATTGATGGCAGTTCTGCTTTCATTGGTCATTACATTAATTTATGGTAAGCGGATTATCGGCCTGCTACAAAAAATGCAGGTAGGCGAAAGCGTGAGAGAACTCGGTTTGCAGGGTGAGGAACAGAAGAAAGGAACACCAACAATGGGAGGATTTATTATTCTGATGGGGATATTGATACCAACTTTATTTTTTGCAGATTTGACCAAGACCTATATCCGCTTAATGATTTTGTGTACTGTGTGGTTGGGAGTAGTTGGTTTTATAGACGATTATCTGAAACTCAGGGCAAAAAGGATCGCACAGAAAACAGGAATTGCCTATAAAAAGGGCGATAAGGATGGACTTGCGGGATGGTTTAAAATTTTAGGCCAGGTCGGTTTGGGAATTATAATCGGTGCCACCTTATTGTTTAATGAAAACACTAAAGTGTACCGCGAATATACCGGAACGCAGAAACCAGCTAATGCCATCGAAAGAAAGTTTGAAGGAAGGATCAGGTATTTCGTTCCGGCAAATGAACCCATTGCAACAATACCATTTGTAAAAGGACATGAATTTAATTACTCAAAATTACTGCCGGCAGCAGCAAGAGGATTAACGTGGATTTTATATATCATGATTGTGATATTTATTGTCACTGCGGTTTCAAATGGAGCAAACATTACTGATGGACTAGATGGATTAGCAACAGGTGTATCTGCATTAATCGGAATTTGTCTTGCACTTTTTGCATATGCAAGTGGTGACCTCCGGCTGGCTGACTATCTCAATATTATGTATATCCCCAACCTTGGAGAGGTAACAATATTTATCGCTGCAATGATCGGTGCATGTATTGGATTTTTATGGTACAACACTTACCCGGCGCAGGTATTCATGGGCGATACAGGTAGTCTCGCACTGGGGGGAATTATAGCTGCACTGGCAATTATACTGAGGAAGGAATTACTGATACCGATTTTTTGCGGGATTTTTCTGGTAGAAAATTTAAGTGTGGTTTTACAGGTGAGTTATTTTAAATATACGAGGAAGAAGTATGGAGAAGGGAAAAGGATTTTTTTGATGAGCCCGTTGCATCATCACTATCAAAAACTGGGTTATCACGAAAGTAAAATCGCAGTGCGGTTTTGGATCGTCACCCTGCTTTGTGTGGTGTTTGCCATCTTATCATTAAAAATCAGGTAGAAAACTGGATCGGTCCCGCTTGAAGCGGGATGAATAGTGATTGAAGAAAGAAAAACGATAGAATTATTACAATAACAATAGACTGGAAATTTATTTACGATTCACGATTGACGATTCACGATTGACGATTGACGATTCACGTTTCAACGAACACTATTAAAACTAAAAAAATAACTCTGTCCTGAAAAACCAACCTGTAATCCCATCCGCAACCTGAGTGTTTCCCCACTTTGGTTAAGGTATTCAAAAAATTCATCCGATGAAGAACCAACTTTTTTGAAAACAATGAGCAAAAGGATTACAATATTGGGAGCAGGCGAAAGCGGAGTGGGAGCGGCTATACTGGCTCAAAAAAGAGGGTATGCTGTTTTCGTTACTGATGGTGGAACCATTAAGGAACTATACAGAAAAGAATTAGAGGAACATGGAATTGAGTATGAAGAAGGCAGGCATACCGAAGAGAGGATTCTTGAATCAGATGAAGTGATGAAAAGTCCGGGCATTCCTCATAAAAATGCGCTGGTAAAAAGTATCGTTGAAAAAAATATACCGGTAATCAGCGAAGTGGAACTCGCCTACCGGTATAAAGGTAATAGCAGGATTATAGGCATAACAGGAAGTAATGGAAAAACAACCACTACTTCTTTAACCTATCATATCTGCAAAGCAGCGGGATTGGATTGTGCGTTGGTAGGAAATATTGGTATATCCATTGCAAGGCAGGTGGCCCTTGATCCCAAACCATTGTACGTGGCTGAGATCAGTAGTTTTCAATTGGATGATATTGTCACTTTCAGGCCGGATGTTGCGATACTGACAAATATTACAGAAGATCATTTAGACAGGTATGATTATTCTTTTGAAAACTATATCAAGGCAAAATTCAATATCATAAAAAACCAGGTTGCAGGAGACGTTTTTATTTATTGTGAAGATGATCCGGTAACCATGCAATATATAAACCAATTTCCCTTCATTTCTAACCCATTGCCGTTTGCTATGAACAGAGAACTGCCCAAAGGGGCTTATATAACTAACAACAGGATGATTATCCCCGGGCAGGAATCGGTTACCATGAGTATTTACGATTTTGCGCTCAAGGGTAAACACAACCAGTATAATACCATGGCAGCATGTTTGGCAGCAACGGTAATGGACATCCGAAAAGAAAAGATCAGGGATGCTGTATCATCTTTTCATTCGCTTGAACATCGAATGGAACACGTTGCTACTGTTCGTGGGGTTGAATTTATAAACGACAGTAAAGCCACCAATGTAAACAGTACCTGGTACGCATTGGAAAGCATGGAAAAACCTGTGATCCTGATACTGGGTGGCGTTGACAAAGGAAACGACTACTCTACAATTATGGATCTGGTAAAAGATAAAGTGAAAGCAATTGTTTGTATGGGTGTTGACAATACAAAAATTCATAAGGCATTTGGTAACGAAATGTCTGTGATGGTAAATACAGACAGTGCAAAAGACGCTGTATTGTCGGCTTTCAGGTTAGCAGATAAAGGTGATGTGGTTTTATTAAGCCCGGCATGTGCGAGTTTCGACCTTTTTAAAAATTATGAAGACAGGGGAAAACAATTTAAGGAAGCAGTGAGAGAACTCTGAAACAAGTGGGAAATGGGAAGTGGGAAGGGGGAAGTAAGTGCGAAGTACAATGTGCGAAATATGAAGTAAACAGCCAGCGAAAATATGTTATGTGGCTGTATGTCCCGAAGGGACAATTGGTGGGTAGGAAAGAAGTGTGAAGTATGAAATGCGAAGTGGGAAGTAAACAGCCGAATAAAACATGGTTCCCGGCTGTATGTCCCGGAGGGACAATTGGTAGGTAGGTGAGAAGTGAACAGCCTGGTGCTGAAGACAAGTACATCATCCTATAAAATAATTTGTATTAATCCAATAATCCATTAATCCTATAAATCCAAATCAAGAATCCGTAAGTCCGATAAATCCAAATCATGAACGAGCAAAAAATAGTATCTCCATCATTTTCACGGCTTGCGCAAAATACGCGTGGGGATAAAGTGATATGGGCTATTGTGCTGCTGTTGACAATGATGAGTCTGCTGGTTGTATATAGCAGCACTGGCACATTGGCATATAAATTATCGAAGAGTACAGAGTCTTACCTTTTTAAGCAGATTGTATTTATCATAATTGGTGTGGTATTAATCTACTTTGCTCATTTAGTGAATTATACTATTTATTCAAGAGTGGCTATAATTATTTTCCTGATTTCAATTCCATTGCTGTTATATACATTATTATTTGGATCAAGTATTAATGAGGCAAACCGGTGGATCAAACTGCCGATTATCAATCTTACTTTCCAAACCTCAGATATGGCCAAGCTCGCCTTGTTTATGTACCTGGGCAGGCAATTGAGTCGGAAACAGGCAACGATAAAAGATTTCAGGAAGGGATTTTTACCATTGATAGTTCCTGTGCTTGTTACATGTGCTCTTATTGCTCCGGCTAACTTATCAACTGCGTTGCTTACCGGTGCTACAAGTTTACTGTTGATGTTTATAGGAAGAGTAAGTATGAAACATATCGGTTTAGTGATTGGATTGGCAGCCATACCTGTATTCATTTTAATCGGTATAGCATCAGCCTACTATGATAAGGAAGCTGATAAACCGAAAGAGCTTCCATCAATACTAACCAAAGGGAGAACGGAAACATGGGTAAGGCGTGTACAAAGTTTTATGTATGCAAGTAAACAGGAAACTGCCTACCAGGTACAACAGGCAAAAATTGCCATCGCTAAAGGTGGTTGGGTGGGATTAGGTCCGGGTAATAGCGAAGCAAGAAATTTTTTACCACATCCATACTCCGATTTTATTTATGCAATCATCATTGAGGAGTATGGTTTGATAGGAGGCGCCTTTGTGTTATTTATTTACCTGGCTTTTCTATTCAGGTGTATTCGGATATTCAAACGATGTCCCTATGCATTTGGCGCATTCCTGGCGCTGGGACTTAGTTTCACACTCGTAATCCAGGCGATGACGAATATGGCAGTGAATGTGAATCTGTTTCCGGTAACAGGTGTAACACTACCGTTGGTGAGTATGGGAGGAAGTTCTTTTCTGTTCACCTGCATAGCGGTGGGCATTATTTTAAGTGTGGCCAGAAATGTTGAGCAACTCGAAGGAACAACTGCATTTGCATCAGCGTCAGATTCAAAAGAAGAGGAGGAAGAAAATGGCAAATAAAAAAGTTGTTATTGCAGGTGGTGGAACGGGTGGGCATATTTTCCCCGCGATTGCAATAGCACAGGCAATTAAAAAAATAGACGCAACGACAGAGATACTTTTTGTGGGGGCTAATGGTAAAATGGAAATGGAAAAAGTACCGCAGGCAGGTTTTAAAATTGAGGGACTGGATATTGCCGGATTTAATCGGAGCTCATTGATCAAAAATCTTTCACTTCCATTCAAACTGTTGAACAGTTTTTTAAAGGTGCGGCAGATTTTTAAATCATTTGCTCCCGATGCAGCAATAGGGGTTGGCGGTTATTCAAGCTTCCCCGTATTGCGATGGGCGCAACATAAGGATATTCCAAGCTTCATTCATGAAAGCAACTCGTTTGCCGGAAGGGCAAATATTATGCTGGGCAAAAAAGCAACCGGAGTATTTGTGGCTACAGATGGTATGGAGAAATTTTTCGCACCAGAAAAACTTACTGTTTCGGGTAACCCTGTACGAAAGTCGATTGTGGAGGCAAGCATTACCAGGCAACAGGCGATTACTGCATTTGGATTTGATCAGTCAAAGAAAACGATATTGGTGGTAGGCGGAAGTCTTGGCGCCAAAAGTATAAATGAAGCCATTGATGCCGGTCTGCATAAACTTATTGAAGAAGGGTTTCAGTTGATTTGGCAAACTGGAAAAACATATTCAAAAAGGGCGCGGCAGGCTGCTTCCGGAATCCCTGGCATTTGGGTTAATGATTTTATCGCTGAGATGGAGATAGCATATGCCGCTGCAGATCTGATTGTTTCAAGAGCAGGAGCCATGGCCATTGCTGAAATATGTGTGGTGGAAAAGCCTGCTGTATTTGTACCGTATCCATTTGCTGCAGAAGATCATCAAACGGCAAATGCGAAAAAAATGGAATCGAAAAATGCCGGCTTATTGGTGGAAGATAAACATGCTGCGGCAACATTGGTGGCGGTGATCATTGCACTGATGAAAGATGAAGAAAGGATGAAGAAAATGAAAGCAAACTTATCGGCACTGGCTGTTACCAATGCTGATGAAATCATTGCGCAATCAATTATGCTTAAAATTTAATTACAGAAAATAATAGTGAAGAAATTATCAGACATACAAAAAATCTACTTCATCGGAATCGGTGGTATCGGGATGAGTGCTCTCGCCCGCTATTTCCATTCTATTGGAGTAGAAGTGTATGGATATGATAAAACTTCCACGCCACTTACCCGTCAGCTGGAAGAAGAAGGAATGGCGGTGAATTATAAAGACGAAACAAACAGCATCCCTGATGGAATTGATGGTGTGGTATATACGCCGGCAATTCCAGCTAACAGCATCATCCTGAATGAGTTTAAATCAAAGGATTTTGTATTGTGGAAACGAAGCGATGTATTGCAGATCATCAGCGAAGGTTCATTCAATATTTGTATTGCCGGCACACATGGCAAAACCACTATGAGTACAATGACTGCACATTTGCTCCGTCATTCAGGATATGGGTGTAATGCATTTTTAGGAGGCATTGCAGCCAATTACAATACAAATTTTTGGAGTGATCCAAACAATGTTTGTGTTATTGAAGCTGATGAGTACGACAGAAGCTTTTTGAAATTGAGCCCTGACATTGCGGTGATTTCTGCTATGGATGCGGATCACCTTGATATTTACGGTACAGCGGAAGCGATGGAGGATGCATTTATTGCGTTTACTGAAAAAATAAAAGCCGGCGGCATTTTATTAAGCAGGTTTGGTTTGAAAAGAGGTTCGGAACTCGCCGGTTCGGTTCATTACACTTATGGAGTAGAACAGGCAGGTGCAGATATCAATGCAGATAATATCAGGAAAAGAGATGGGGCCTACCAGTTCGATGTTTCCCATCGCAATTGGCAATTGAAAGATATAGTACTGAATATGGGGGGCATGCACAATATTGAAAACTGTGTTGCGGCCATTGGGATTGCACATGAACTGGGTATCAGTGATGAAAAAATTCTGGATGCTGTTAGTGCTTTCCGTGGTGTGAAAAGGCGATTTGAGTATGTGGTGAAAAACGACCGGCAGGTTTTCATTGATGATTATGCCCATCATCCGGAAGAATTGCGTGCATTGATTTCGGGAGCGAAAGGACTTTTCCCGGGAAAAAAATGTACAGTGATATTCCAGCCACATTTATTCACGCGCACACGCGACCTGGCGAGCGGTTTTGCAGAAAGCCTTGACCTGGCAGACGAAATACTGCTGTTACCGATTTATCCTGCAAGGGAACTTCCCATTGAAGGAATAGATAGTAATACGATATTAACAAAAATGAAGAAAAATAGTAGACAACTCATTTCAAAAGATGGGTTACTACAATGGTTAACAGGGAATCAATCTGAATTGCTCATTACGGCAGGGGCGGGCGATATTGATCAGCTGGTGAAACCTATCAGTGAACTTTTAATTTCAAAGCAATGAATAAACAAAGCAAAATCTGGAAGATCCTTGTGATAACAGGATGGATTATCCTGGGGATGGGATTGCTTACATTGTTTGTTGCTGCCATGCAAAGCAGAAGCAGTAAGCCCTGCAGGGATGTTAAGATTACAATCAAAGGAAAAGAAGATCATCCATTCCTAAATAAAAAAGATATCACTACCATTATAGAACCCAACGGAATAGATTATTTAAGGGGCAGGCCGGTGAAAGATTTCAATCTGAAAATCCTTGAAGAGAAACTGGAGAAAAATCCGTGGGTGAGTAATGCTGAATTATATTTTGACAGTAACCACATTCTGCAGGTAAGTGTAAAAGTGAATGATCCCCTTGCGCGGATATTTACAAAAAAGGGAGGCTCATTTTATATTGATAGTAATCTGAGGCAAATTCCATTAAGCGACAGGTATTCGCCAAGACTTCCTGTTTTTACAGGATTTCCTTCAGAGAAAGTATTACCAAAGTCGAAAGACAGCGCATTGCTTCATCAGATAAAAAATCTTGCGCTTTTCATCAATGAAAATCCTTTTTGGATGGCACAGGTAGACCAGGTGGATATTAATCAGCAAAGAATATTTGAGATCACCCCGAAAGTGGGCGATCATCAAATCATTTTTGGAGATGGCAACGATATTGAGAAACGCTTCCGGAAGCTTGAAGTGTTTTACAACCAGGTGATGAGTAAATCAGGATGGAGTGACTATAGTGTTTTAGATGTTCAGTTTGATGGACAATTGGTAGCTACAAAAAGAAAAAACGCCTATCATAAATCTGATACTGTTTATAGCAAAAGATGGATGAAGGAATGGCAACAAATATCCAGGCTGATGTTGAAAGCTGACTCGTTAAACCGCGTCGCTGCAACTCCGCAGGTGGTTTCAAACCCAGATCCCGCTAATCCGGGTACCCAACCTATGAAAACAAGTCCTTCCAAAAAAAATCCTGACCCCGGGAAGAGTAAAAATTCGGGGTCAACAGGTTCCGTGCCCGCTGAAACACCAGAACCGAAGGCGGTAATGCCGCCGGGAAAGAAACAAACCTAACCACCGCAGGAGCAGTTGGCAGGGAACAAAAGGGGTTTCTGTTTTTTGCCAACTGCCGACCAGCGAAGGAAGAAGTCTTTAGTAAACAGTCTTAAGTCTTTAGTCTTAAATATGGAGGTGATTGTGTGGCGAAAGCGATTTTCGGGGGTAATATTAGAGAGTAACAGGTAAAAAAAAAGAAAAAGAAAACCTTTAAATAGATAATTATGAATAACGTGCAGCCAATTATTGTTGGTTTGGATATCGGGACCACGAAAATTGCGGCTATCGCAGGACGTAAGAATGATTTCGGGAAACTGGAAATTCTTGGGTTTGGCCGTGCCAACAGTAATGGGGTACAACATGGGATGGTGCTGAACATCGATCAAACCATTAAAGCCATTCAAACTGCGCTCGAAAATTGCTATGCTTCCAATCCTAATCTTGAGATTAATGAAGTGTATGTTGGTATTGCGGGCCATCACATTAAAAGTTTGCAAACCCGCGGCGACATTGTGAGGCGGTCCACCGACGATGAAATCAAGCAACAGGAAATTGATCAGTTGATTGCTGATCAGTATAAAACCTACATCCCTGCAGGCGATCAGATCATAGATGTGATTCCTCAGGAATTTACAGTAGATAATTTTCAGAACATACCCGACCCTATTGGATACAGCGGGGTGAAAGTGGGAGCTAATTTCCATATCATTACCGGCGATAAAAATGCCATTCGCAACATCAACCGCAGTGTGGAAAAAGCTGGTTTGCAGGTAAGGGATCTTGTGTTGCAACCCCTGGCTTCTTCCGCTGCCGTAATGTGCGAGCAGGACCTAGAAGCGGGAGTGGCTATTGTTGATATTGGTGGTGGTACCACTGACCTTGCCGTATTTTATGAAGGAATTTTAAAGCACACCGCGGTAATTCCATTCGGCGGAGAAAATATTACCAATGACATTAAAACCGGTCTTGGGGTATTAAAAACGCAGGCTGAGCAAATGAAGATTCAGTTTGGCAGTGCATTATCTGACGAAGCTAAAAACAATGCGTTTATTAATATTCCTGGTTTACGTGGAATGCCACACAAAGAAATCAGTGTAAAAAATCTTGCCGGCATTATACAGGCGAGAATGAGTGAAATACTTGACTTTGTTTCTTATCACTTGAAACAGGTGGGTATGGATAATCGCCAGTTGAATGGAGGAATTGTATTAACGGGTGGAGGATCTCAGCTAAAACATTTAATACAGTTAACCGAATACGTTACCGGGTTAAATGCAAGGATTGGTTTTCCAAATGAGCATCTTGCTGCAGGGCATATCGACGAGTTGGCAAAACCAATGTATGCCACATGTATCGGATTGATATTGAAAGGATATAATGTTTATGAAAACAAAAATGTTCAGCTGCAGAAAGCTGAGAAGTACAGGGCGGTTGCAAATGGTGAAGTGATGGAAGATGACAAGGAAGAAGTGACTGTTTTACACGAGGAAGGAGTTGTAAAAGTTGGGAAAAGAAAGAGCCTGAAAGGATTTATGGATTCAATTAAAGATGGACTGATAGATTTATTTAAAGAAGAGGAAGATCGAAAATTATAACGCCTGTGCTTAACCAAAAAGGTGCTTGTCTCTGAACCCACAATTAAGATTTTGACCACTTAAAGCCATTAAAAGTATTATTAACCCATTCTGCATTAAAGGTGTGCCGGCAGTGCGGATTGTAAAAATTCAAACATGATCCATTTTGATTTACCGAAAGACCAGTCATCTATCATCAAAGTAATAGGTGTTGGCGGTGGGGGTAGTAACGCTGTCAATTACATGTTCAGCCAGGGAATTGATGGAGTTGATTTTGTAATCTGCAATACTGATTCGCAGGCGCTTACACTGAGCCGGGTGCCAAATAAAATACAGTTAGGGCCTACGCTTACACAGGGCCTTGGTGCCGGAGCCAATCCTGCAATTGGCAGGCAGGCAACTGAAGAAAGCCTTGAAGAAATTCGCAGAATATTAGAGGTGAATACCAAAATGGTGTTTGTTACTGCCGGAATGGGTGGCGGAACCGGTACAGGTGGTGCACCGATCGTTGCGAAAATCAGTCGCGACCTGGGTATACTTACTGTTGGTATCGTAACCACTCCTTTTTCATACGAAGGCAAAAAAAGAATTCTGCATGCGCAGGAAGGTATCAATCAGTTGAAACAATATGTTGATACATTGCTCGTGATCAGTAATGATAAGCTCAGGCACCAATTTGGAAATCTTACCATGCGTGCTGCATTTTCAACTGCTGATAATGTATTGGCCACTGCAGCAAAATGTATTACTGATGTCATCAATTCAACGGGTCAGATAAATGTTGACTTTGCTGACGTTTGTACGGTTATGCGGAATGGTGGTGTGGCGATTTTGGGTAGTGCTTCTGCCGCTGGCGAAAGCAGGGCGCAGATCGCTATCGAACAGGCGCTCAATTCTCCATTGCTTAATGACAACGATATTCGCGGTGCAAAATGGATTTTAATCAATATCAATTCATCTGAAGGGGAACACGAGTTTACAATGGATGAAGTTGAAATTATTCAACAATACCTGATTGCGCAGGCAGGTCCTGATACAGATGTGATTTTGGGAATGGGATATGATAATGCTTTGGGCAACCAGATTGGCATTACGCTTATTGCTACAGGCTTTGAACATAAAAATCCTTTTGACGCGCCTGAAACCACGCCGGAAATCAAAAAAGATGGTGCGCCTGAAAAGATTGTTCTGACACTCGGTGGTAATGAGCAGCCTGTAAAAAAAGTGTACACTCAGGCTCCTGAACCCGTTGTGGAAAAAGATAAAATGCAACCAACAATGGTTGAGATTGCACAAAATACTGGTGTTCAATATTTTGAACCGGTGATGGAAGAAATTGTTCCTCCTGCTATCGAAAAAGAGATGCTGCAATTTGAATTGACCGATGTATCTTTAACGCCAGGCTATCAATTTCCTAAAGAAGATCAGCTTCCGAAACAATCGGAACCCTCACACCAGAACCCACAAGATTCCTTACAGGATAATAAAGAAGCTAGCACCACCGTAACGTTAGGTGGATTTTTGGCCAGGCCATCCAACATCTATGCACAGGACCCTATTCAATTGGAATCCAAGGATCAAAAGTCTTTTGAAGAGCCTCACCAGTTAAGCGTGAATAAGGATGAGGATCCAGCTTTAGACATGCAATTGGTGATTAAAGAAACCCCTGCGGCGGAGGAGTCTGGGGCACCATCTACTCATATAACTTTGGCTCCAGTCGAGGATCCTGCTTTGCAGGACGAGACGGAAGAACAAAAGCGTAAGGCATCTGAGCGTTTACACAAGTTGCGCAACCTGTCGTTTAACCTTAACAGTGCCGACCCAAATAATGAGTTTGAGAATGTGCCGGCTTACATCCGCCGCAATTTATTGGTACACAATACGGCTTTGACATCAGTTGAAAAATTTTACAGCAATTACACTGTTAAATCTGATGAAAACAACCAGGGACAGATCAGTACAATCAATACTTTTCTGGATGGTAAAAAGCCCGACTAACATACAACCTGTAACCGGTAACCTGGTTGCAGGTTTTCTTTTTTGTTCATAGTTGTACCTTTCTGAAACTAAATATGCCATCCGGCTGATCCCCTCATTCATGAGGGGATTTTTTTTACCATTCACCACGCATTGAATATTGACTTATAGAATTATCCATTTTAGCCGCATCAGCTGAATGGGTGTAAATTCTAAATGTATTATTACCGATTCTTCATTCCCGCTTTTTCCGGCTTCCCGGCTACTACTTTTGAATAGCAGCGATCTTGAACCTCATAATACTTAGCCGTCTCGCCCCGGGCGAGACGGAAAGAAACGGGAATGATTAAAAACAGTGAAAAGTT
>JANPJC010000096.1:0-8662 GCA_031425315.1 Chitinophagales bacterium | reverse complement strand
CGCTTTGGATAAAGTATTACTAAAAACCAAAGAACTAATCAGGAAAAACAGAACAAACCCACGAAAAAAAATTACTAAGAAACCGCCTTCAATGAATTATAAGCATTTATAACCTTAACTAAACGACATTGATTCACGATTGACGATTCACGATCTATTCAGATCGTAAAGTAAATTTAAAATTTTGGCCACAGAGGGCCACAAAGGAACAAAGAACACCAAATGAAGTGCGAATTGCGAAGTATGTAGTGGGAAGTAAAACAGCCAATACAGAGTAGGTAGACAGTAGACGGTAGACAGTAGAGAACAGCCAATGCAGAGTAGGTAGACAGTAGACGGTAGACAGTAGAGAACAGCCAATACAGTTCTACGTTTTAGGTTGTAAGTTGAACGTAGATGCAAGGGCTGTTAATTCACCCATTGACCCATTCACCCATTCACTTACCGTAGCGGCTGTTTATTCACGATTCACGATTCACGATTCACGATTGACGATTCACGATTCACGATTGACGATTCACGATTGACGATTCACGATTGACGATTCACGATTCACGTTTCAGCAGTATCTTTCCACAGCAAAACCCAAACTATACATGGAATGGATTAAGATTTACCTGAAATTTTACATCTGCGCCTATTTTGTGGTATTATTTGTAGTACCTAATATCCGCATTTATAAAGAAACGGGTATTAATCCATTTGTGTTTGGCGACAGGGATAATCTACACGACTATATAGGAATAGTAATGAAAGCGTTAATAGCGATAGTTGCTGCTGTCATTTTGTTTTCCGGTTTTATGGGTACTAAACAGACCTACCTGGTGCCGGTGACCTATCTCGAAAAACCATGGGCTGTATATACCGGAATGGTTTTAATTCATGTGTCGTTTTTGCTGATTTTGATTGCACAATTACAAATGAATTTGTCGTGGCGAATGGGGATTGATGAGAAAAACAGAACGCCGCTGATTACTTCCGGTCTGTTTAAAGTTTCGCGCAACCCTGTTTTTCTGGGCATAATTATTTCTGTAATGGGTATATTCCTTATACTTCCGAATATGTTTACCTTTTCCATTATGACACTCACTCACTTTGTTATCCAGGTGCAGGTACGGCTGGAAGAAACATTTCTGGAAAAACAGCATGGACAAAAATATTTGCTGTATAAACAACAAGTGAAACGCTTCATATGAATTCATTATGGATCGGAAGTTTGTTAATTAGTTTATTGCACGCCATTATTCCGAATCACTGGTTGCCGGTTGTGGCAATTGGTAGAAAGGAGAAGTGGTCGCTGGCCGAAACTATGCAGGTGACATTTCTTTCGGGATTAGCGCATGTGCTCAGTACAATTTTAATCGGGCTTCTACTCGGGCTGATAGGGGCAGAACTTAGTGTGAGTATCACCCAGTTTTCCAAGGTAATCGCTCCCTCGTTACTGATTTTGCTGGGTTTGTATTTTATCATACAGCATTACAGGCATCATCATTTTCACCTGCATCAGCAAAATATTCGCAACCGCACTAAAAGCGGAATTATCTTATCACTTACCGTTGCCATGTTTTTGTCTCCCTGTATGGAGATTGAACCTTATTTTTTACTCGCTGGCACCATTGGCAACTGGGCATTACTCACCATTGCATTAATGTATACAACTGTGACCTTAACTGGAATGATGATTTGGGTGAGCATTGCATACAAAGGAATGCTCAAATTCAACTGGCATAATCTCGAACATAATGCAGGCATCATTACAGGAGTGATATTGATTTTATCTGGTGTGTTTGGTTTTCTGCATTGATTTAATCTCAGTAATATTTCTATAGTTTTGTGTGCCTTGCTAACGATGTGAGGTAAAAATAACGGCATGAAGAAAATTGCATTAATACCGGGGAGAATGGGCTCAACACGTTTCCCGGGGAAACTGTTGGCACAAATCAATGGTAAATCGCTGATATTACGCACTTACGAATCAGCATTGAATACAGGTTTATTTGATGATGTGGCAGTTGTATGCGACGGTATGGAAATTTTTGAGGAAATAACCCGTAATGGAGGGAAGGCGATCATCAGTAAGATGGAACATGAAAGCGGATCTGACAGGATTGCGGAAGCAGTAAGAGATATGGATGCTGATGTGGTGGTGAATGTGCAGGGTGATGCACCGTTCGTTGGAAGAGATTCACTGGCTTCCCTGCTGGCAGTTTTTGAAGGTGAAGCAGGCAAAAATGTGAGAGTGGCATCTTTGATGATGGAATTGAAGGAACCGGAATTTATTAATAATCCCAATTTTGTGAAGGTGGTGGTGGATAGAAATAATAATTCTTTACTTTTCTCCCGTTTACCGATTCCTTATCCGCGGGATCCAGAGACTGCCGTTATTCACTATAAACATATCGGCGTGTATGCGTACCGGAAAGCTACCTTACTTGAATTTACTTCATGGCCCATTACTCCACTTGAAGCTGCAGAAAAAATTGAATGTCTGCGCTACCTTGAATATGGCATTCCTTTAAAAATGGTACCTACTGCATACGATGGCGTTGAGGTTGATGCCCCGGAAGACATTGCGCGGGCGGTGGAATATATGAGTAGGTTGTGAAATGCGTTGAGGGTTGCCGGTTAACAGCCAATGCTGAAGACAGTAGACGATAGACAGTAGGCAGTAGAGAACAGCCAATACAGGTTTTACGTTTTAAGTTAAACGGTTCACCTTAACAGCTGAGATTTATTCTCGTTTCTTGATCACAGTTCTTCTCTCACGCCAATGTCTAAACCGGCAATGTATTTTGAAAAGAAGAAACAGCATAACGCGGAGATTCACGGAGATTAATACACGAGACTCACGGAGAATAGTTCAGAAGGCTGTTAAACTTTGTACTTCGAACTTTGTACTTCGTACTTTGTTAAAGTTTCTAACAATTTCTCACATTTTATGTTTTAATTAATTTCGCCTATGCGTATTTGTGTGTAATTGGCAATAATTTTGCTGATAGAATAGTAATTAATAAAACCCCATTAAACCTAAATAAAATTTTATGAAAATTATTGTAAAACGTTTCGCCGGTATTTTTTTGTTCCTTTTTGCTGTTGTTGGAATTGCTAACGCGCAGGTGGTGAATATTCCGGAAAAATCAAAGTTGGATTTTGAAAGTAAGTATCCAGATGCCAGTGATGTGGAATGGACGAATGCTTTGGCAAAATATACAGTGAAGTTTACAAAAGATAATGATACTTATAAATCCCATTATTACATCAACGGCAGCTGGCACTATACAGAGAAATTCCTTGACAAAGATAATCTGCCGAAAGATGTATTGGCTTCGTATGAAAAAAGCCGCATCGCTGACTGGGAATATTTGAGCAGCGCCTGGGTTGAAAACAAGTACAATGAAAAAGCATTCCGGATTGAAGCGAAAAGAGGGATTGAAAAGAAACTGATTTATTACGACGAGAAAGGAAAAGAATTAAAGTCTGCTCCAAGTCTTTAAGAATTTAGTACCTGGTCTGTATATATAAAGGGATCATTGCGTTGCAATGGTCCTTTTTTTAATCTTACCATATTTGCTTATTTTGAAAAAAAATAAGCACTGGAAACACAGCATTTTTTACAGCTAGTCGTTGATCATGTAGAGCTACCCCTCGCTGATTTTAAACTTATTTCTTTTACAGATCACCATAACATTCAACATCTGCCAGGACAATACCTCACATTTGTTTTTATTATTAATGGCGATGAAATCCGTCGCTCATATTCCATCTGTTCTTACCCGGGTGAAAAATTGACGATAGGAGTGAAAAGAACTCCTAATGGAACAATTTCCAGAATGCTTGTGGATCAAATTAAACCGGGTGATAAATTAGACAGTTCCGGCGCAGGCGGATTTTTTCTTCCGCCTCCTCGAGGCAAAAAGTATAGCCGGGTTTATTTTTTCGCAGCCGGAAGTGGAATCACTCCGATACTGCCACTAATTAAAGCTTGTCTTGAAAATCATATCAACGTTGTACTTATCTACAGTAATAATACCCTGGATAAAACAATTTTCTACAATGAATTAAATACTCTCCGGTCGCATTACCCGGCGCAGTTTGTAATTGAATATTTATTCAGCAACGCAAAAAATATATTGCGTTCGAGATTGGAGAGAGGGCTGCTGCTGGATTTATTACTGCAATATGGAATGGAAAATTGTATCTATTATTTGTGCGGCCCGGAATTGTACATGTTGAAAATTCAGTTCATACTGCTTGAGCAGGGTGTTGATAAAGAGAAAATCAAAAAAGAGAATTTTGTAATCCATAAAAAAAATTCTGCGGCAAATCTGCCACCGGATACTACTTCCCATCGTGTAACTGTAGAGTTCGTCAATGAAACCCGAACTTTCGCTGTCGATTTTCCGGAAACGATATTGCGCGCCGCTAAAAGACAAGGCACTACCTTGGCTTATAGCTGTGAAACAGGCAGCTGCGGAAACTGTGCTGCATTCTGCAAGTCAGGTGAAGTATGGCTTTCAGCAAATGAAGTGTTAATGGAGGCGGACCTACACAAAGGTTTGACATTGACCTGCACAGGCCATCCCATTAATGGCGACGTTGTGCTTAACTATCAGTAATAAAAAGGCTTCGGATTTTATTCCGAAGCCCTCGTGCTTCTTTTGTCTTCCTACGCTGGCATTATCCAGATCAGGTATGAGAGTGTATTCTCAGATCTAATGAAAGACCACCTCTTATTAAAGAAACATTGTACAGGTAAGATTAAAAGAATTGTGCCGGCATTTCCTTCACCAGCAAATGCGATTGCAATGCTTTTATTTTGCTCCTTCTGTTCCACAAATGAGGAAGTGAATCAACACTACATATTCTCTTTTCAATTCATTCAACAGTTTACCTAAACTGAGATCGGTGCACAGCGTAATTGGGATAATGCTGTTTCTGATATTCTACACAAACGAGTATTTCTACCTGCTTTTACACAAAATTTACTACCGGTAGTGCATGGTATATTTTTTATAAGTTCTTTAGGTATGCATAACGAACAATATAAAAATTAACTTACCATGAAAAAACTATTGACATCGACTCTCATCGCAGGATTAGCCCTGGGAATGGTACTTCCCGGTTGCGTATCCAGCCGCAAGTACAAAGAATCACAAAGCTCATTAAATATGTCCAGGCAATCAGTGGAACAGCTGAGGGCGGACAGTACGAAATTCGCTAATGAAGCTGCATCAATGAATGAAAAAATCACATCACTGGAGTCAGAAAGGACTTCAATGAAATCTTCATTAGATAGTCTGAATAACTACATGTCTCAGCAAAAGCCAAATATGGACTATCAAACATATTTTACCGGGCTGGAACAATCAGGCACACAGATGCAGCGATCATTAACTTCATCTCTTTCAGCTGTAGGTCTTAATTCTGAAGACATTGAGCATAAATATGGTACTGTTGCAGTTTCCATTGATGAGGCTAAATATTTTTCCGGTGCTAATCTGAATGCTTCAGGCAAAAAAGTAATGAAAGAAATTGCTTCAGCAATCAAGGATCAATCAGATTACAAAGTTGGTGTAACGCCAATGTCGCCATTTGGTATGAGTGATTCTGCCAACATGGCTATGAATGAAAATGGGGATACAGAAATGTCATCATCTTCAAATTCAACTGACGGCACCACTGCTTCAGGCGTTAGTTCTTCAGCTGGAACTGAGTCACGCGTAAACTCTAACGTTCCCGATAATTCCAGGAACAGTGCCACAGCAAAGAAAACTACTACTGTTAGAAAAAACACTACAGCCCGTAAAACAACTACAAAAAGATATTCTTCTGAGTCTGGCAGAACAGTTTCAAATAAAATAAGACCGCGCAAGAGCACTGCCACTCCAATGTCTATGCGTACGCAAAGAGCTACCAATGTTGCAAAATCATTGTTGCAAAATGGCGTGGATGAAGTAAATGTTACGTTGAAAAATACGAAAACAGCTTCTGGCGGAATGAAACAGAAAGAATCTATCCGCATAGTGCTGTCACCCGATAATAACAAAATGAATAACCAGAGATCAACTGATGCTGCCCGTACCACTTCTGGTCAGGAATAATCAGCGGATCAACGTTGTCTACTTGAAACACCAAAAGACTGGCCGGAATTTATTCCGGCCTTTTTTATTTTCTATCCGCAACAAGAATGACTGCATCAGCAATGATAACTCCATCACCTTTGGCGTTTATCCTGATGTAATTGTTGGTGCCTTTTGTAAATGTATAGTCACCAATGTACAGCCACTCGCCGGATGTTTGCCCCTCTACCTTGAAATCTTTCAGATTTGACTGAGATTTATGGAGGGTTTTCCCATCAAAAATATCAACGTTTAATGTAGTGCTGTGTTTGTCATTTTTGGGCAGATAGCTATATACCTTATATTTTTTGTTCGCTGGTATAGTTGGAATAAATTGAACACTTGCAGTTGATTGAGGAGAGGCGTCGGTAATCAATGATGAAACTGCATAACTGTTTTTTGAATCTTTATTTAGTTGCCAATTGCCAGTCACTTTTACCTGCGACTGATTTTCATTGTCGATCAGAATATCCGGAGTACTGCCATCAGCAAAAGGATTACTTCGATTCATTTGCTGTATTTTTTTGACATCAATATCCTGTACAGCTTTATTTTCATTGATGGCAATCACTGCGGCATTCGCCGATGATTGGGCCAGTACCATAAAAACAGGTTCCATGCGGATTGAACCATATGCGATATGTGTGGCCGACAAACAAACAGGAACGATCAGATTGCTGCATTCGGCTTTCTTTGGAATTAACGACCGGTATGCAATCGGGTAGGGGGGAAATCCTCCAACCTGTACATCACCTTCATTTTTCACCATCTTCATTCCATTCTTCTCCACTACAACACGCTGACAATTGTGAGAATCCATAGTATAGGCTGCCATTCCGATCGCGTCTTCGACCATCACTTTTCCCTGGCAATTTGCCTGTGTCATTACATATTCACCAACCATTCTTCTGGCTTCCCTTACATACATTTGTGGCGACCAATGATTGTTATTGATGTATTCATCTTTAGGATATCCCCAGCGCAACATTTCTTTTTGAAGATGTGATGGTACTCTCTTATCATGCCCGATGAAGTATAAAAAACCTTTGATGTAATCTTCGTGTTCTTTTTGAATGGCTGCTCTTTTTTCATAATCCGCTTCCGGGAAATCATAGTTCATACCGATCATATCTGTCGAAAACGGACCATTATTATTGATGTCGGTCTTGCGATTCGCCATCATATTGGGATTCATAATCTTGTCGTAAGGGCGGTCTGGCTCTACTTCCATTACACGTAACAGCAAATCGTATTTTGTACTGTCGTAATTGTCTGGACGGGTAATTTGAACCTGGTTTTCGATGCTATCTGTAAGGCATAAACGAAAATTATAAGCCTGTACTTTTTTATCGCCGGTGCCGTTCGGGGCCGGCGTTTCTGCGCTGATACCCCAGAGTAAACCGGATTTTGGATCACCTTTAATTACATATGGATCCACACCATCAATAAACTGGTGTTTATCGAGTAGCTGAACACCATTATATGTTTCATTGTACTGCTGATTATCTTCACGCCCTACAGTATAAGATACGCCGGCCTTTGCCATCAGATCGCCTTCATAAGTGCAATCAATAAAAACTTTCGCCATCACCCTAAACAGGCTTCCATCCGGAGTGCTGAATGTGATTACTGAAATGCTGTTACCTTTCTTTTCAACATCAGAAAGGCGATAATCGTAATAAGGTTTTATCTCAGCTGATTCTAAATATTGTTTAAAAAGATTTTCCGCCACATGCGGTTCAAAAACCCATTGTTCAAATTTGCCATAATGCCTTCCTAGTTTTCTATAGAAATCCAATGCAAGGCCAGATATTGCATATTTATTACCGATATCAGTATAGCCGAGACCCCCGGAACTTAGGCCACCCGTATGTTGCGTTGGATCTATCAGTATTACTTTTTTCCCCTGTTTCTTTGCGGTATATGCAGCCATTACGCCAGCTGATGTGGCGCCATATATGCAAATGTCAGTGCTTGCCTGAATCACCCGGGTTTGCGCTTGCAATTGCATAAATGACATCGAAAGAAATGAAAGCGCAAAAAGAATTGTCTTTATCATAACATCGGTATTCTCTTGTATTATATATTTAAAAGCCTGCAACAAGTTAATGTGTGCAGGCTTTTAAATTACTTTTATTTCGGATCAATAGTAATTGAATGACTATTTTTTCTTCAGAGAAGAAAGATACTCCAGTAAATCAGCCATATCCTGGTCACTCATGTTTTCATGTAAACCTTCCGTCATCATTGATTCTGTAAGTTCTTTGCGTGATGCAATATTGGAGGTTTTAATGGACTGAGTTCCACCACCCGGGAATTTCATCGACAGATCTGTTTCGGTTTTGCTGCTGATAATACCGGTTATTGATGTACCGTCTTTCATTTTGATTTCCCATCCTTCATATCCAAAACTGATTCCTTTTGATGGATACAGTATAGATTCCAATAACCCCTCTTTTGGAAGTTTCGAACCAATCTCACTTAATGCCGGCCCATAATTGCTTCCTACACCATTAACCTGGTGACACAGGGCACAGGAATTT
>JANPJC010000095.1:0-38165 GCA_031425315.1 Chitinophagales bacterium | reverse complement strand
AAGACAGTAGACAGTAGACGGTAGGCAGTAGAGAACAGCCAATACAAGTTAAAATTTGTCGGCTGTTCTCTCCGTTAAACTCAAAACCTCCGCTTAACTCTGTGGCCAAAAAAATCTATCACCAGAATTATTTCAGATATCTAAATGCAAGCCATTGGGGATAGTGAGGAGTGAGCAGTGAGCAGTAAGCAGTGAGCAGCCAATACAAGACGGTAGACAGTAGACAGTAGAGAACAGCCAATACAAGTTAAAAATATCTTGGCTGTTTTCTCCGTTAAACTCAAATTCTCCGTTCAACTCCGTGGATAAAAAAATATCACCAAAAGATTTTAAGTTTTCTAAATGCAGGCCACTGAGGTTAACGGAGGTTATGAGATGAACGGAGAAAAAATGAATGATGAATATGTCATTCGAGAAATTTGCAGCTATACTCCGTTAAACTCAAATCCTCCGCTCAACTCCGTGGGCAAAAAAATCACCAAAAGGTTTTAAGTTTTCTAAATGCAGGCCACTGAGGTTAACGGAGGGTTTGAGATGAGCGGAGAAAAAATTTGAATGATCAATATGTCACTAGAGAATTTGTAGCTAAACTCCGTTAATCTCAAACCCTCCGCTCAACTCCGCGGCCAAAAAAATATCACCAAAAGATTTTAAGTTTTCTAAATGCAGGCCACTGTAGATAGTAAGCAGTGAGCAGCCAATAAAAGAGGGTAGACAGTAGGCAGTAGATAACAGCCAATACAAGTTTAAAATTTGTTGGCTGTTATCTCCGTTAACCTCAAACCCTCCGATCAACTCCGTGGCCAAAAAAATCTATTACCAAAATAATTATGGTTTTATAAATACATGCCGCAGAAGAAAGCGGAGGTTATGAGATGAGCGGAGAAATACATGAAAGATTCTGATTTCATTTATAGACCTGCCAGATAGTGAGCAATGGTTCGGTGGATTAATACTGCACTTATGCTTGAGACACGCCTCACTGCTTACTGCTCACTGCTTACTGCTCAAATATTCATTCAACTCCTTTCTCGGCATAGGCAATTCTTTATCAGACAAACCACGCAGGTAATCATAAAACTCTTTAGTCATCTGAGTCGTGTATTCACTATCAATCTGCCCGGTAGTCCATTCGCCGGCTTTGTTTCTTTTGATACCGTAAATATGACGCAGATTACTGATCTCTGCTTCCAGTACAATTCCACTCACCAAATATGCTGGCAGAAACAACGTACCATATGGGCTAGCAAACACAATATCACCGGGCAATACGGTAACACCTCCCACTCTTATCGGTGCGTTAATAGATGTCAGCATCATTTCATTTATGGAAGAAGGATGATCGCCCAATATCCAACCATTAAATCCTTCTACTTTTTTGATCTCCTGGATATTCCGGACAGAACCATAAAATATAATTCCTCTTTTAGATTTCGTATAAATAGAATTTGCCAATCGGTCTCCTATCAATGTACCCTGTTCCATTTTTGCATATCCATCTGCAACATATACATCACCATCCTTCAGCATTTCAATAGGCCAAACATTTGATTGGGCTTTCTCTCCATGCCCTTCAGCCAAACCTACTTTTCTAATTACATCACCAAAGTCGGGCCGCTGCGGCATGTACTGCGCTGTCACCACGCGACCGGTCATGGTTGTATTTTTCTCTTCGTGAATCATCATCCAGTTACCCTGGTACTGGTTATTGAATTTATACCGGCGAAGGCCACCCCATGCATGCGTCAGTACCACATTTTTCAGGCGTTCCAGTAAATTGTCGGATACAAACGGTCTGCCATCGGGTAAACGTTCGCCTTTCCATTGTGAGGTAAGTGAAATGATATACTCACGATCCATTGCGACGCGGTTGAACTGTGCATGAACCTGGAAACTGAAAAGCAGTAGTACACACAAATAAACAAATTTCTTTTTCATTTAGCTTTCGGTTATGCCACTCAATGAGAGGCTATTCTGAAATTGTAAATTACAGGAGAATGTCTTCAATCCTTTTCAATTCATCACCGGTAAAAGAATAATTCTCAAGGCATCGGATAGAATCCAGTACCTGTTCCGGCTTACTCACTCCTATCAAAACAGAAGTGATACGCGGATCTTTCAATATCCACGATAAAGCCATTTGAGCCAGGTTTTGCCCACGCTCTTCCGCCAGCACATTTAACTTGCGCACTTTATTAATTTTTTCTTCCGACACCTGATCTTCATCGATGGCTCCATTTCCGCGATGGCTGGAAGCTCTTGATCCTGCAGGAATTCCTTTCAGGTATTTGTTGGATAAAAGCCCTTGAGCTAACGGAGAAAAAGGAATACATCCAACACCATTTTCGTCCAGCACATCCAGCAAGCCCTCTTCCACCCACCGCTCAAACATTGAATACTTAGGCTGATGAATTAAACAAGGTGTGCCCAGCTGTTTCAAAATCTGAAATGCCTTCGAAGCTTCTGCCGGCTGATAACTTGATATGCCAACATACAATGCTTTGCCCTGGCGTACCATCAGGTCTAAAGTAGCCATCGTTTCCTCAAGCGGAGTCTCAGGATCAGGACGATGGTGATAAAATATATCAACATAGTCCAATCCCATTCTTTTCAAACTCTGATCAAGACTGGCGACAAGATATTTTTTTGACCCCCAGTCTCCATAAGGACCAGGCCACATTCCCCATCCGGCTTTCGAAGAAATAATCAATTCGTCACGATAAGGCAAAAAATCGTCCTTAAATATTTTACCGAAATTTTCTTCTGCCGAACCTGCAGGAGGGCCGTAATTATTGGCAAGATCAAAATGAGTAATTCCGTTATCGAAAGCAAGTCGCAAAATATTTCGTGCATTCTCCAACACATCTATGTGGCCGAAGTTATGCCAGAGACCCAGGGATACTGCAGGCAATTTTAATCCACTTTTTCCGCAACGGCGGTACTCCATGCTTTGATATCTATGTGCATTCGCTGAATAGGGCATGTGTTTACTATTAATCTGTTTAAAAATCTATACATTATTTTCAATCATCGCCAGGGCCTTCAACATTATTTCAATGTCGGTGACGCCCCTGAATCCGCTAAATCCCACAAATAACTTTGTACCATCTTTTAAAGTTAAGGGCTGGCCACCCTCCCAACCAATCAGATCCGGTGCCTCAATACCATTGGCATTCTCAGGCAATTCCTTAGTGAATACCATCCTTTCATATTCACCTGTTTTTATGCCTGTTAACCATACCTGGCTGGCTTTGGTCCATGCCACTTTATACGTGTACCGCATTTTTGGCTTATTGGAACCAAACATTTTTCCATGCACCTCACCATATTCATCGATTATGCATACTGATACATTTCCATTAGAAATTTTTTGATCTGCGGCATCTGCCATATAAACCGGAATAAGTTTCTCTATGGCAACAAATAGTTGATCAATAATTATTTTTAATTCCTGTTGTCGCATTGTTTTCATTGAAGAAATGAAAAAAAGGAAACCATTTTGCACTAAGAACCATACGAACGAAGATGAAATAAATCCAGGAAATAATTGATAAGAAAGGATAAAACAAAAGAAGAAAAATCAGTTGCAAAAATCACTTCTGATCTAACAGCAGTTTTTTGCAACTGATTGTCAAAATACAATTAACTGAATATTCTGTCGTGCGAACGCCTGTCGTTCCACTGCGGAGTAGGTTCGAAAAAGCTTTTGTCTGAAGGATGTAAATGCTGTTTCACTACTTCTTCATTTAACTCTATTCCCAAACCTGGTGAAGAAGGTACATCAGCAAAACCTTTTGTAATCATTGGTTTTCCATCAACAGTTTTTACAAGACTTTCCCACCATGGTACATCCACTGAGTGATGTTCAAGAGCGAGGAAATTCTGTGTGGCTGCCGCACTATGTACACAGGCCATAAATGAAACCGGTGTACCCGCCTGATGAATGGCCATTGCAATACCATATTCTTCAGCATAATCACCAATGCGCTTGTTTTCTAAAAGTCCACCTGAAGAAACAAGATCCGGATGTACAATATCTACCGCACGGTTCTCAATTATCGGTTTGAAGTATTTCAACAAATAAATATCTTCCCCTGTTGTTGTAGGTGTTTCCAGCGCCTCCGTCATTGTTTTCCACTGATCAGTATATTCCCATGAAACAATGTCTTCCAACCAGGCCAGTCTGTATTTCTCCAATGCGCGACCTAACCGGATACCGTTATTATAATCAAAGTGGCCGTAGTGATCCGTTGAGATAGGAATTTCATACCCCACCATGTTACGGACATTCTCAACAACATTTTGTAATACTTCCAATCCTTTATCAGTAATCTGAATCTGGGTGAAAGGATGTAAAGTATTTCCGTATGACATATAGTTATTACGGTCGCCCCATTGCGCAAGATTACCTTTTTGATCTTCCCAGAATTTACCGTTGACTATTGTGTCTTTGATTCCTTTTAATTCGCCGATAGACACGTCCATTTTCAGCCATGTATATCCCTGTGTTTCTGTGCGGAACCTGATGAGTTTCTTTTGCTCTTCAGGGGAAGAAGCTTCAGGTGTGTCAGCGTAAATCCTGACCTTGTCGCGATATCTGCCGCCTAATAACTGCCAGCATGGAACGTTATAAGCTTTCCCGCATATATCCCAAAGGGCGATCTCTACCGCACACACACCACCTGCCTGACGACTCTGGCCACCAAATTGTTTTATAGATTTGAAAATCATTTCCACATTACAGGGATTCATTCCAAGAATCCTGCTTTTCAACATCAATGCATACTTCACGTCAGCAGCATCTCTCACTTCACCCAACCCATAAATGCCCTGGTTAGTATCAATGCGTATAATGGCAGTACCGCCCATTACTCCTGTTAAACAATAGCGCATATCAGTTATGCGTAGTTCTGAAGGAGCGGAGAAGCGGCTGACTTTTTGAGTGCTCTGTGCTAAAACATCTTCAATGGATGATAGCGCGAGTGCACTTCCCAGTGCGATCCCTCCTTTTTTGAAAAAAGAACGGCGACCGTTTTCCTTTTCTTCGGCACCAGTCATACTTTGTTCTTCAGTACTACCTTCATCTTTTAAACCCAGCTTTTTCAGATACTTTTCAGATGGCGTCATGACAATATTTATTTTTTAATCAAAGAATATTTTAAAGATATGGCTTTGTAAGTTTTGTTTGATGCACAAGACTATTTTAAAATGCGCCGGAAACGAAAAAAATTGCGCAATCGTTTGCTCTGTTATTTCCATTTGCCATAAGACCGAAATAAATATTAAGAAAGGTTTTCAAGGGTTAAGGTGTCGAATGGTTTTAATCTCAAACAGAAGTCTACCTGTTTATTTAAACACAAGGCGATGGTGGCCATGAAATGTGGTCAGGAATATTTAGCCAGCGGAGAAACAGAAAAAGATGAAGGGTAAACTTTTTGGATGATTCTAACTGGTGGTGGTCACCTCAGGCTCGACCAAGTTTGGGCGATCTTCGGTTACAAATAACGCATGGGGGTTAAACTGATCAACTACCTGTGAGAATTTGATATTTGATTTTTGTTCCGTATCTAGTAAGAACCCAAAAAATCCTCATCACTTATTACCTGTAAAAAGGGATTGACTTCTATTGATATGCGAAAATAAATTTTGAGGCTTCAAAAAAAATTAATTCATCAATAAATTTTCGCCGGATTTTTCCAAATCATGGTATCTTCATACACGTCATTATCAGTGTAAGATTTTACTGGTAGTTTAAATCCCTCAACAAGGAATTTATCTCTAAGTTTAATCAGTGGCACAAACTGGTCATTTTCATATTTGCCCACGCATAAGGTTACTCAGCACCTTCCAATTGTGCCGGAAGCTTAGAAAAGGAGCTTAGAAATTTAAAATTAATGGTTTTTGAAAGTCTCAAATTGGCTTGTGTACAATCAGCCAGCGTGTTATCTGACTGAATCACAATCAGATCTAAAAGCTTCTCAAAAGGAAAAAATTCATAATTACCTTCAAACATTCCTCCTCCTCCGGCACCATGGACTTTAACCCCAATTTGATTCGACTTATGCCATTTGATCAATTCGAGTGGAATGGAATATTTACTGTCGGTATTGTGACCAATTTCTGTTCCATTAAACCAAATCACTCCCGTACTGTAAATCTATCCCAGGCTTAGTTTTAACCTATTCCCAAAATGAGTACTAGTTTTATTGAATAATGATAGAAAAACCAAATTTCTACGGTAAAAAGCGGAACCTTCGTAATAAGAGAACCCTGAGAGGTCCAATTTTTTCCCACCTATACACTTTTCCAATTCCGATCATCAAATTCAGGTTTGGAATACTCCGGACTATCACCCGTTTGGAATTTCCAGTTCCCCGAAAGATTAATTCTTTCGGCGATTTCCTGAGAAAAGCCATTGGTGAAAATTACCAATAAAAAAAAGTCAGTATGTTTTGTTTTGTACTCATCTTATTTATTTCAACTAATTTTTATTGCACAATATTGTTTAGTAATAGTATAAACCTGAGTAACTTCTTTATTCCTAAATAAAATTTAGCGATTTGAAGTATTTATTAAAGAGCTTTCTCGCTTGTTGCCACTCCTATTTTTGCTTCGCCGGTGGTGTAATAAATGAACCATTTCCCTTTAAAGTGAACCATGGCTTCAACAAACATGGTATGCGACATCTGTCCACTAGTTTCATCACCATGTTCCGATCGCAGAAAATAATTGGGGCAACGATGAATTATCGACGAAGGGTCCTTACTGTCGAGCATGACTTGCCCTACGGTATATTCATAGGGGACCATTGCCTGATCACCGTTCGCAGGGCTATTAGAACCATTGTAAATAAAAAATATTCCATTGTCGGTAATTAGGGCAGGCGGACCCGGTTCAACCAAACCTGAATCGAAACGGCCTTCCCTGATCGAAACTGCTGTTTTAAAATAGAGCTTTGGTTCATCGAAATGAATATCATAGTTTCGGGTTTCCTTGTCATAGCCCCGGAATATTTTCCCGGTTTTTTCCTCTTTTAAAACTGGTTCCCAGTCAATCAGATTGTCTGACGTGGCCAGATAAATATCCGTTTCGCCCCAGTACATCCAGTATTTTCCGTTAATTTTTGTAGCTATAATTTTATCGCCGGCTTGTTTGCTGATGATTGAACCAGATTTCGACCACATGTTGCGGTAATTTCCGTTTTTCGCTTTTCCAAATGCAAGTCCGTGCTTCTCCCACTTAATCAGGTCTTTTGAGGTTGCAACACAAAGCCTGGCAAGGATCCCGTTAAATGCGGTATACATTAAAACATAAGCACCATCCTCGGTTTCAGTGATTCTTGGGTCTTCAATTCCACCATCTTTTTCATAGCTCAACAGCGAATCATTATCAGGAAAAAGAATGGGATCAGGATACTTTTTGAAATTTAAACCATCTTCACTTATTGCCAGACCAAGTCGGGAGGTTCCGCCAAACTGCCCGATTTTATCTTCTGCCCGAAAAATCATGTACACTTTGTTGTCGCGCACCACAGCCGCAGGATTAAAAACGTAATACTCCTGCCATTTCACCCTTGTTTTGGTAACAGGACAAAAGAAGGATGTAGAATCGCTGTTCAATATGGGAAAAACTTCATCGTGTTTGGTTACCCCTGACAACATCCAGGATTGATCCTCATTTGAGCTTTTCTTTGCTTCGGAAACTTGCTTTGTAGAACAGGAGGAGATGAAAAAGACAGCCAAACCGAACAGAATTATTCGTTTGCAAATTTGTGTTAAGTTACCTAAATAGAATTTCATGATTATGCCGGTTAAGTTTAATTCGTTTTCATTACATTTTCATTTTTCAATGAACTGTAAATAATCGCTTGACTGGCAAAGATGCTATAGCCACCTTTGGGATTAAGTACTTTCACTTTAATCTTGTGTTTCCCCTGAGCCAACTGATATAATGGTAAATGCCCAGCTTCATTAGATACCGCTAACATTACAGATTCCCATGAACTTCTTTCATGATTTGTGCAAGAAAGGATAAACAACAGGAAAATTGAAATTAATGGTTTAATGCTCACTTGAATTGGTAATATTAGTTTTGTGAATATTTAGTTTTTCGGGTATGATTGCATTTGAATATTCATTTAAATGATTCCACGGGCATTTGGGCCCACATTAAGTAAAAGATTACCGTTTTTACTGACACAGTTCACGAGGGTTTGACAATCAATTCAGGAGATTTCCAATAGTTATCCTGTTCGGTATAACCCCAGCCGCCATTAAGTGTTAAACAAGTCTCCCATGGAATCGGATTGCTGTATTTATCGATTAGTGGCGCATCCGGAGTTCCCTGTTCCGGACTTTCAAAATCACCTATTGTTTATAACATACGCTGTTTCCCTGAGGTACCTTCGTTGACCGACAAACGATTATCGAGGATGATATCAGGTTGGTATTTTCGGATCATCGAAACCAGTTCAGTGGCTTTCCATTTTTCGCCGCCGTAATCGTCAAATGAATAATCGAACCACATGATATCGAGTTTACCGTAGTTTTTGACCAGTTCCTCCACCTGACCGTGCATGTATTTAAGGTAATTATTAAAGTTAAAAGTCCACTTATCATATTCTTTATCATTACGCTGCGGATGGTTACCAACATTCGGATAATCTGCATTATGCCAGTCGATCAGCGAATAATACAAACCAACTTTTAATCCTTCAGCCCGAAATACATTTAGAAATTCGAGAACAAGGTCTACCACCAAAATTCTTACTGAGTTTGTAATCGGTCAGTTTGCTGTTGAACATACAGAAACCGTCGTGGTGTTTGGCTGTTAGAACGGCATATTTCATACCAGCGGCTTTGACTGTTTTTGCAAAGGCTTCAGCATCAAAAATTCTTTGGATTAAACTTATCAACATATTTTTGATACGTTTCGATTTTTAAATGTTCATTCGATTTCACCCATTCACCACGTGCAGAAACTGCATACGTGCCAAAATGGATGAACATTCCAAAACGTGCGTCCCGTCACCATTGCGTATGTTCCATAACTTTTCTGTAGTTCTCGGTGTACTCTTTTGAAGGAACTTCCTGAGCTGAATGCTGATGGAACGATACAGCCAGCAACATTAAAAATAGAATGATTGAATTCCTCATTATATGTGTTTATTGGTTAAATTCTCATTTACAAATTTTCTAAAATAAATTAACTTCCATCTGAAAACAGATGCGAAGCCGCATTCCAATATCGAAAACCAGGGTTTTGGATGATGTTGGAAGTCCCCAGATGCCTTTTTTAAAAGATACTAAAATAACATTGTGCGGCTGAGTATTTCTTAGCCAAACTGACCTCTTAAAAATTTCAATCCTTCCCTTGCAATGGTTTCACCCGAACCGTCTATGGTTCTCCAAATTGAAGCTGCTTTGGCAATTACTTTTACTTCGGGTGTAAAAGATTCTATCACCAACTGACCTTTATAATTGATTTTTTCAAGTGCCGTTTTAATACCTTCCCAATTTGTATGATCCCAGCCCGGTGTACCCCTGTCGGTGCCACAGGCATGAAGCAATGCGAGTTGGTCACCGGCTTTTATGATTGCATTTCCTAAATTCTTTTCTTCTATATTCATGTGAAAGGTATCCAGGTGCAGGTACAGTGAATCACTTCCTACTTTTTCAATCAGGCTTAAACCCTGGTCACAGGTATTTATGAAATCAGTTTCAAAACGGTTGAGTGGCTCAATGGCCAATTTTATTTCTTTGGCCACTGCATATTTACATAGGTCTTGTAAGTGTGCAACTACTATTTGCTCCTGCAAGGCGTACTCTTTTGCACTCACCGCATCTGCCCGGCCCACACTTGAATACAAAGGGCCCACTACCATTTCACCCCCTACTGCTTTTGTAAAATCAATGGTATCTTTTATGTATTTTATTGATGTTTGTTGCTGTTCATCAGTGCCTCTTAAATCTCTGTCTGGCCCAAAAGCTGCGGCAACGGATATGCAGCGAAGATTATGTTTTTGCAACGCAGTTTTAATAACGGCAGCATTTAACTGCAAAGGGTCTTCTGCAGCTATTTCAACGGTATCAAATCCCCAATCGGCAAATGATACAAACAACTTTACGCTTTCATTTGTAAATGGAGAAGTAAATAAAAAAGTATTAATGCCTATCTTATACATTGTTGTTTGTTAATTAATTATGCATTATCGAAACTGATACATTCTTTCAATTCTTTTCGGTATAGGCCATTTTGTTTTGTTTTAACACTCGGCTGGCACACCGTTCCGCTGATTGGGTTTGTTGCTGGCATAACCAATATCTTTAACGCCAATTTCAGATGTATAAAAACCAGTGAGCGTAAAATTACGCATGAGGTTAAAAAATGTAACACCCTGCTGCATGGTTCCTTTTGCTTTTTCGGGATAAGCAATCTCATCAATTATTTGGAGCCGTTGCTGTTCAATAATTGCCGCGAAAGGTTTTTCAAAGCGGTTTAGCGATTGGAGATCCAGCCAGCGTAAACCACCTATCACAGGTATTTGATGCTGAGGCATATCCTTTACAATAAATTCAATAAGGTCTGCCACCTTTGCATACGATGCACTTCCGCTAATAGAATCCTTTGGTACAATTATGTCGGGTAGAATTACAATAGTTGCCATCTCCTCTTTAGTAAAAAAGGTATCTGCCCTCAATTTTTTGTTTACTTCTTTTCCCTCTGGTATGCGGTCATTTTCATCCAGCAATTTATTAACGTCTACCGATACAGTTTGTTTATTTTTTGTATTACAGGATTCCATTAACACAGTAGCAGAGGCTGAACCTATTAATAATGCTTTAATTGTTTTAAGTCTGTCCATAGTAGGTAATAAGTGGTATGTAATCAGTTGTAGCGCTCAATTAATACGGGCATTGGCTTTCAGCAACTTACCACCTACAACTAATTGCTTACAACTTTAAATTTACAAATTTTGCTTCTTTAATTGATCAACAATGTATTCCGATGTATGCATAGATTAAGCAAGGATCGTCCAGGTGATATTTTCATCTGCCTGTGAAGTAAATTGGCCACCATCTACATTAAATAAATTTTTACAATCATGGAACTGCACCCACCCACCTAATTAAGAAAATAACATTGCAAAACATCATTAATTTTACAGGGTTTCTATAGAAAACCAAAGCTTTAGTTTCAATTATTTTATCGCTAAGATCTTTTTGTACTGTGTGATTTTAAAACCTTAGTAAATCAGTGACGGCTGTTTCCATATAACTGTATCATTCCACAACTCGTCGTCTGAGTATAATTTTAAAGGAGTTTTAAAGCCTGCTTCAATAAATTTCTGCCTTAATTTGTTCAGTGCCTTGAATTGGTCATCTTTATACTGCCCTCTAATCAAGGTTGCTCATTGATTTCCAATAGCCAGAGAGTAGATAGCAAGCTTCATTCCATCGCTTACGGTATTTTGCAGGGAATGTTTTGGCGAGGTCAAGGCATACTGCCATGTATCCAGCTTTTGCTTTATCATCGTGTGAACCATTTTGTAAATCTTCTGAGAGTTGGCTCATTAATTCTTTTTGAAAAAGTATCTTGTAATCAGTTGTTGTTATTAAAGGCAATATAGGTGCAGGTTTTTCAACTGGTATTTTATAAAACCTGACGTTGTCTATGATTTTTCCTCACCCCCGTTTGCTTTATTTATTTGTGTAAATAAATTAATCAGTCTGTCGCAATAACTGTTGATGGTTTCATCCGTTGGCATATAATCGCGGGTTGTGTTGCGGTAACGATCTTTAATATCCCACCCTTGAGCCATTATCCATTTCAACGAAATTGTGTTTAATGAAATGCGTTCGGTGAAAAGGGTAATGGTGAGTGGTCAGCCCCGAACGTACAAAGTTGAAAAAATTATCTTCCGGTTCCTTCAACTTCCTTTAGTTAGTGACATAAAAAAAGCGAAAAAACATGCGGAAAAATTCAAAAACATGTTTGAAAGCATAGTGCGCGACAAATTTGAAATACAAGTGTTAAAGCTTTTCGACTTTGCTAGTTGGATAGAGGCCAAACTTACCAGAAAATCGTTTGAAGAACTGACCAAAAGCAACCATTCATTAAATGTTGAACATAAATTTTTGACCCAATAAAACCTAATAAAATAAATTAATATTAGTCTAAGCAGCTTTATTTATCTAAGTGGTTTCTACACTTGCCACTTTCAAATTACTGCGGGTGCTTTCTTTGCGCACGTCAGCCTCATCGTGCTAAGACAAAACAAAAGTCATTCAGGATCTATTGCCAATGTACGACCAAAATTAAAAGAACCTTCTGCGGCTCTTTGTGCTAAAGTGTTTTCCTGACTTAATTTTTTGTAACATTAATTACTCCCTGCATCATTCTCCAGTGACCTGGAAAAGAACAAATAAATGGATAGTGACCTGGCTCCCTGGGCGCTTTGAAATCTAATCGAAAAGTTTTGCCTGCAGCTACCAACGGAGTAGCAATTAATACTTCAGCAATTCTTGGCACAAAGTTCCTCTCATAACCATGTTTCAAACTAGCCATATCATCTGCAGCCTTTCCCACTTTTTCCGTACTACCCGGTTTGATAATTACCACATTGTGCGACATCTGATCGCGATTCTCAAAAATCAAAGAGATGGGCTTTCCTGCAGGAATAGTTATAGTACTTTTATCAAAAAGCATTTTTCCTGAAAGGGCTGACAAATGAATAACTATTGCATCCGGGTTAGACCCTGAGGGGGAAAAAGTTTCCTTTTCCAGACTCTCATTTTTATCTGAAGAAGTTAAAGTCCTCCTGAAGTTTATCACCGCCTTAGCAGATGATAAAGCTTTGAAATCTGCCTCTGAAAAGGCATTGAAGGAATATATAGTTCGTTGCGGATCATCCTGCACATAATAGTTAGGTCCGTCCAAATTCTTTTGAGACATAAATGGTTGAAGTAAGCGTTTTGCCTTGTCAGGCTCGTCAGCAAGGAATTCATTATCACTCTGGAACATTTTCATCCAAATGGGTTTCAACTGTTTAAATGATTCTTCCAATGCATAATCGATATAATCATCTACGGGTAGCTCCGTGGCAGACAGCAAAGCCCTGACACTCGCCTCCGTTTGGAAGTGGCTAAGGGCAATTATTGCTTCCAATCTAACCCGCGGGGCGGGATCTTTAGACATGACAATAAGCTTTTCCTCCGCGCCCCTGATCCGATCATTCCAATAAAACAATACTCTGGTTGCAGCTGCCCTGATATTGTAGTCATTACTTTTCAAAATATCGGATAGCAGCCCCTCCTTCGGATGATTAAACTGCTGGTATACCCAAAGTCCTTCGAGTTTGTGATATTCGTGATTGGGTTCAGTTGAATCTAATCCTGAGATCCACTTATTGAGGGCAGGAATAACCTGGTCCTCCGGAAACTCCCTTAGCTGCATTCTTGTCCTGTATCGTGTCCTGTCTTCAACAACCTTCAGCTGATCCAGTAGTACGTTTATAGGCAATTGAGTCAGATCAACAGGAATCAATGTAGTTTTATTTTTGTAGGTTATTCTCCATATACGGCCGCGCGTGTGATCTCTGAGAGAGTCCCGAAAATTCTGTTCTCCATGCTGAATGATGGGATCATACCAATCCACAACATATAACGCTCCATCTGGCCCAAACTTGAGATCCACGGGCCTGAAATTCCTGTCTTTCGATTGCAAAAGTGGATCTGTTTCATGCGCTATGACACCACTTCCATCCTCGGTAACCTTGTGCTGCCTGATGCCCTGAAATCCAATGAATGTATTGAAAAGTATATTCCCCTGCACACTCTCCGGAAACTGACGGCTGGAAACAATTTCCATACCGCAGGTCTTGGGGCGCACTGAAGATGAAAGGAAATCTTTCATCTCCTTATGCTTTTTAGGATAATCAATAGCAACGGTCATAGGTGGTGCAAAATAATTCATACCGGTAGATACATCCCCGATTAAATGGGTGCCATTTCGGGTGAAGACATTTCCCCAGGGATTAGCATAGAAATAAGAAACATAAGGATCTAACTTCATTGTACGGGGTTCGTATCGCCATGTGACTCCGTATGCTCCTCTTTTGGGACCATAGGGAGTTTCTATTTGCGAATGCAGAAAAGTTCCTTCGTGCATATATAGGGCTCCATCCGGACCCCATGTGTATGCGCTGATAGCGTGATGGGAGTCTTCTGTCCCGAAACCTGTGAGGAGGGTTTTCCTAAGATCGGCACGACCGTTTCCGTCCGTGTCTTTTAAAAAAACGAAATCTGGCGCCTGCGTAACATAAGCACCCCCATCCCCCAGTTCAAATCCTAAGGGGAGATATAAACTATCTGCAAATACAGTATGCTTATCCGCCTTTCCGTCACGATCTGTATCCTCCAGGATGACGATCTTATCATCGGGAGGGCTACCGGGGTAGTAGTGTGGGTAAGAAGGCATGGTCGCCACCCACATTCTTCCCTTTGGATCAAACGTAAGCGATACCGGATTAGCAATAGGAAAATTTATTTCGGATGCAAATAAATTGATCTCATAACCTTCCTGCAAAATGAATTGGGAGATATCCACTTCAGATTTTTGCAAATTGTTGAGTGTACTATACCTCCCGGAATGTTTCGTAATGTTAATCACCTTATCCATGTCAAGGCGGTCATCATTGATCCCGGACCAGATGACGCTATCGAGCCTAAGCACCATCCTATCAATTTCACCAAGTTCAGAAGGAATAAATTGGCCACCTGCCCACTCTCTACGCCTGCCATAGATGTATTCACCATTACCAGCCTTAAACTTGTAAAAGAAATGCTTGTTCTTTATTGCGATGACTTCTCTAAGCTTGCCCGAATAAAGGTCAGGAGTCAGGGAAGAAACAGGAAAGCCCATAGCCCGGGCCATTATCTCGCTCACTGCTAAATACCCCCAGTCATTCAGGTGAATTCCGTTAGACGTTAACGAATCGGTGCCACTATCCATCAGTTTCCTGGTAGGCTCGAATAGATCGATAAAGGGAATACCTAATTCTTTTGCAATTTCGCGCATACCCCCGGTATACTGTTTTATGTTCTCATTGTGAACGGCAGGATCAGGCAAAAACCCTCCCAATTTTTCATACGCGATCGGCGAGACAAGAATAAGCTCCGGAGCTGATTGGCCGTTATATTTTTGCTGTTGTAAATGGCTAAGAAACTTCTTAATATTTTCTTTAAAATGGTCAAGGCTATCCTGTCCTTTAAAAGCCTCATTTAACCCGAAACAGGCGAAAATAATATCGGCCTTTTGTTGTTGCAGTTGTTGGTCAAGTGTTCCAAAATGTAAAGGCCTGGGCTGTAAATTTACTTCATCGGCACTCCATGCAAGATTCCTTACAGTTAAATTACTCTCTGGAAAACTTTTATATAAAAGTGTTTCAAAAAAATTGGTTTCCTGAAGTGCAACTGCAAAAGTATTTCCCAGGAAAACTATATGACTATTTTTTTCGGGATTTAGTTGATGCACCATTTCCTTTTCCCCGCAGGAAGAGAGTAATAAAAGCAGCAATGAGGTTAAAGCATTTAGTGACTTCCTGCTAACTAAGAATGTGATATTATAGCATTGAGAAACTACTTTTTGATTTGACATTTAATAATGTATTTCCTCGGGTTATTGATTATTTATTTTTAGGTAAAAGATAATTGATCAGGTACACTTTTCCCGGTTCTATTTTCAATTCGAAAAGATTAAATCCCGTTTTCTTAATTATACCAATTTTTGTCCATGGTTTTACGGCACTTTTGAAACGAAGCACCCCGACTCCAACGACAACTGTAATTGCAATTTGCTTTTATGTTTAACCATTATTGCTTCTCCTGTTAAGGCAAAACTCCATGAGAGAAATCATCCCTGGAAAAATTTTCCTGATTAACACTTTGTCAACGGTATATAGTAGTCGTAAATAGTTATGAACCAGTAAAACGAGTAGTCCAGGATAGTATTAATATGCGATTCTACATCAAATGTCATCGCTAAATCTAATATTTACATATCTAAAAGCCCGTTGCGAAAGCAAATATAATTAGAATAATAAGTTCCCACCTGTGTTACATATAATTTGTTTGGCGTGATTTTATTTGATAAAAAAGTTTTGTAAAAGTGAAAATTTACAAACGCCGAAATTTATCTAATAACGAATGAGGAGTCTTTCTTCATATTGAGCAGTTTATTCCGATGTAAAAAATTTCAGACAATATTTTCGTTGGAATATTTTTAAGGAAAATAGAATTTAAATAACAGTTTACAGTTATGAACTTTTATTGTTAGATCTTTTCATATCACAATCCTTTTTACATAGCATACATACTTTTCTCTTCATGGAATAGAATACATGAGTTAGCTTCTTTATTAAAATTTCGAATTTCCTCAATTGTAAAATTGACAGTTCATTGTTAGATACGCTGAACAAGGTAGCAGGCCCCACCAATAAAGTTGTGCAAAATGTTTGAATTTTTACAATAAGGTATGCCTTGCTTAAAGCTTTCGGTTTTAAAACAGTTTTTAAATCATCAACTGTATTTACCTGGTAGTCGCTAGAAGTTTTTGTTCAAAGAATAAAAACTTTACCATTACGCAAATAGATGACGATGTTTAATATACCTATAATTATTTACCCTTCAGTTTTTAAGTAAAACACTATTAAATTTTACAAATGGCCATTAGAAAATGGCCATTTTGTAATAAACGACTGCTGCGTATGAAAACTGCATTTTAATAAATTCGTTAATTTTAAATTCGGATATAGTAATCACTTAATAGCCTGTATTCTGAATTAATTTTGGATTTAAATCTATGTCTCCCTGGGGGATTGGAAACTTATTAAATTTAGAATTCATTACCAATCCATATTCATCTAAAAGAAATTTCGCAGCTCTTCCTGTTCTGGTATAATGAAACCATAAATTAGGTTCCCAAAATAACTCCCAGCGCCTTTCCTGCATTAGTTGAGTAAAGTATGTATCTCTATTCGATTGTTCTGCCCTGGCTGGAACTCCAGCCCTTGCCCTTACCAGATTGAGATTTGCGTATGCACCTGCAACATCGCCTGATTCAAAAAGAATTTCAGAATAATTCAACAATACTTCTGCATAACGCATAACTATAATGTTCTGGTACCAAAACCATTCCTCTATGCCCGCTTGATTTGAAGCACCCACCCACCATTTTGTATTGAAAGCAGAATTCTTTTGAGTGATATTAAGAGGTATATTATAGGTATGCCCGGCCATGGTTTCTCCCGCATAAGATTCCCCCGGTACCTTAATCAGTTCCTTTCTTCTTTTATCATTGGGATCAAAAGAATCAGCCAATTTACGGGCTGTAGGATAAGTTCCCTGTCCACCAAAAATAGCGTAAGGAGCTCCAGCCCCTAAAGGGCCGGTAAACCAGTTTAAAAAATTTCCGTAATTAGGCTGCCCGCTCCAGGCAATTTGCGCCCCGGGGACAAATCGATATTGTATTTCAAAAATTGACTCAGCGGTATTCTCATAGAGATAAGAAAATAAGTTGCGCATATCGGGTAATAAAGAATATTTACCCAGCGCTATAAGGTCCTGTGATGATTGTTTTGCATTTGCCCAATCTTTTGTATACATATATGCATTTGCCAGGTAAGCTATTGCCGCACCTTTTGTTGATCTACCGGTGTTGGCGGCATCCCAACTTACAGGTAATGTTGCCGCAGCTTCTTTTAAATCCAAAATAACCTGATCCCAAACCTGTACCTCTGGTGAGCGGGCCAACGATAATGAAGCCTGATCTGCCACATCATAGGGATCTAAATAAACTACAGCATCTCCATATCTCTGGGCGAGTGAAAAGAAAGCGAACCCCCTCAAAAACTTAGCTTCACCAGCAAGTGATTTCTTTTCTGCATCTGTAAGCGAACCCGGAGATGTTTGGATCTTTGATAGTAGAAGATTAGCCCTCCCAATAGTTTTATAACAGGTTTGCCATGCATTCGCCACACTGGAAGTTGGGGTGACATAATTATTCAGATCATAAGGTTGTTCATTTCCCTGACGGATATCCTGCATCATAATTCCACCATCAACTATCCACTGTTGAATACCTAAATTAAAGAAAGATCCGGCTCCCTGGATTTCTGCATATGCACCAAATATAAAAGCATCAAAATCTTTCTTGTCTTTAAAAAAGTTTTCATCGAACATAACACCGGTCTGAGGATCGGATTCCAGAAAAGACTTTTTGCACGCCAATATTCCTGCAATCAGGATAGTGAAAATAAATGTGCCGTATATTATTTTTTTCATTTTTCTTGTTTGAAAGTTATCGTTTTCAAAAAACAAACCGGGCCACTTATAATTTCATATTTATTCCAATTGAAAATATACGTGGCGATGGATATCTCCCATAATCAACGCCTGTGCGTAGCGGATCGGAAAAATCTGAAGCTTCAGTTTGATCTCCACCTGGAGTTATCAGGAGACTTCCAACTTCCGGATCCCAGCCCGAGTATTTAGTAAATGTGAAAAGATTTTGAGCTGCAACATATATTCTCACACTATTTAAACCCGCCTTTTTTAATACATCATCAGGTAATGTGTAGCCCAATTGCAAATTGCGTATACGAAGGAAATCGCCCTTCTCAATATAATACGATGAAAACCATATATTACTGGAAGGCGCCTGATAGGAATTACGCGGAAATTCGTTGGTACTCCCTTTATCCGTCCATCTGTTCAACCATTCAGTTGAGCCATTGATAAGTCCGGTATTATTGCCCACATTCATAGAATAACCTTTGAGCATATTTGCTATCTCAACACCTCCTTGCCCCTGAAAAAAAACTGTAAAATCGAAGTTTTTATAATTAGCATTGAGATTCAAACCATATATATATTTTGGCAACCCATTACCAATGATAGTTTTATCGTTTGCATCAATCTTGCCATCCTTATTTAAATCTTTAAACTTACGATCTCCGGGTTTAACCCCACTCATTCCGCTTGCTGCCGCTTCTGCTGCATCCTGGATAATACCATCTGCCACATAGCCCCAAAAGCTTCCAATCCGTTCATTAATCTGTGAACGGGTTTGCGATCCACCATCATCACCACCTAAGCCACCTAATGCCCGGATAAGATAGTCAGTTGACTTACCCAATAATTTGGTGACCTTATTATCGAGTGTCGAGAAATTTAGTGATGAGGAAAACCGAACTGCACCAATATTTTTATTGAATCCTAATAGAAACTCGAATCCTTTGTTTTCCATAGAAAATTCATTCCTGAGAATTGAATTCCCTGTCACGCCCAAATAACTTGGAATCGGTGCATTTCCTAAAATGTCTTCAATTTTTTTAATGTAATAATCACCTGAAAAAGTAATTGTATTATTGAACAAAGTGGCATCAAGACCAACGTTTAGTTGAGTTGATTTCTCCCAATGGATTTCGGAATTACCAATATTATCACGGTATACTGCAGGAATCACCGTTTGACTACCTGTACCTAAAACATAATTATAAAGACCAGCATCACTCGAATAAGAATTTGCATATTTAAAATTTCCAATATTCTGGTTACCAACCACTCCGTAACTGGCTCTTAATTTTAATTCATTAATCTGGTTTGAATTTTCTAAGAAAGATTCTTCGGATAATCTCCATCCAATTGAAGCAGAAGGAAAGTTTCCATATTTATTTTGAGGTCCAAATCGTGAGGAACCATCACGGCGGAAATTTGCGGTTAGCAAATATTTGCCGGCAAAATCATATGTCACTCTTGCCAGATATGAAAAAAGTTCGTAATCTTCAGTAAATCCGCGTGAAGCCGAAGAAGCTAAAGAGTTTAAATTATATTGCCCATTTGGATTGCCGGAACCATTTACTGAAATCTCTTTGTAAATATTCTTTAATGCATCGGTACCAGCCACAATGGAAAAATTATGCATGCCAATTTGCTTTTCATAGCTTAGTGTATTCGTCCAGTTCCACTGATCAAACTGCCTCCACGTTTCTGAATATTGACTTGCCTCAATTAATTGACCAAATCCAGAAATTACAGCGGGCTCGCCTAACCTGCTAAACCAAAAAACCGAATTACTCTTGGCATAATTTATTGCGGTTTTGAATTTTAACCCATTAATGATTTCATACTGACCAAAAGTTGACACCTGAATATTGGAAGTTTTTAAATTCCTTTTATAGTGAACTACATCTGTAAAAACCTGGTTGTTTATCGATTTGGGAAAATACAATGGATTAGCTGAAGCTCCGATCAATGCATACCCCTGATATCCATATAAATTGGCATCAATAGGACCATCAGCATTCGAATAAACAGGATTGACAGGCATCAATCTTATTGCATTGGTCAGAATACCTTTGTCCAGAGAATTGGTGAGGGGATGTGATTTATTATCATTGCTATAGTTAAGAGTACCTCCTATTTTAAATCTTTTTGTTACATCAAATTCCGAGTTCATTCGGCCAGTATACCGTTTGTAATGTGATGAAAGCAATATGCCATCCTGGTTCTGATATCCTAATGAAAAGTAGTTCCTTAATCTTTCGCCTCCACCCTGAGCTGAAATATTATAATTCTGAAAAGTAGCGTTACGAAATACTGCATCCTGCCAGTTGTGGGTCGGCAGGGAAGCGGGATTAGTCCATGCAGGATTAGGGGTTTGGCCACCGTTAACCAGGTTTTCATTAGCCAGCATTGCAAACTGAGGACCATTCAACAGATCTATCTTCTTTGCAGCACTTTGGGCTCCGACATAGGCATCTAAATTTATAAGTAGTTTGCCATTTTTACCCTGCTTTGTAGTAATCAATACAACACCATTCGTTGCTCTTGATCCATAAATTGCTGCAGAAGCGGCATCTTTCAGAACATCTATACGTTCAATATCATTTGGGTTGATGGAATTTAAACTACCGGTAGTGAGGATCATTGGTACCCCATCAACTATATAAAGAGGTTCGGTCCCCGCGGAAAATGAACCCACGCCTCTGATCTTTACAGAAATATTTCCTCCTGGTTCACCAGTATTTTGAGTCACCTGCACACCTGCCATTCTACCCTGCAACGCCTGATCCAAGCCCGTTATCTGAACAGCATTAATATCTTCAGCGTTTACTGTAGATATGGCAGATGTAACTAATCTTTTTCTTTGGGTACCATAACCGGTAACAACAAGATCACCCAAACTAACATCCGTCTGTACCAACGCCATACTGATGTTCGTTTGATTATTTAAAGGAAATTCCTTTGTTTGGTAACCTACATACGAAATCACCAATACCGCATTTGCCGCTGATGCATTGATAATAAAACTTCCGTCTTCTTTAGTTTTAACAGAATTATTTGTTCCCTTTTCGGTAATAGTAGCACTTGCAAGAGGCTCGCCCCGTTCATTCGTCACCGTTCCCTTTATTTCAACAGGGGGCGGCGGAGGCTCCATAAAAAACTGTTCTACGTTGATTGGCAATTTTTTTACCTTAAGCACAATAGTATTTCCTACTATTGAATAGGCTATGGGCTTTTCTGCAAAACACATGTCCAGGGTTTGTTCCAGGGTAGCGTCCTTTGCTATCACTGATACCTTACCAGCATTTTTTAAAAGCTTATCGGTGTAAAAAAATACATATCCTGTTTGCCTTGTTATTTCCTTAAAGACGTTCTCCAGGCTTTTATTTTTTTCGTTGAGATTAATCTTTTGCCCCCAGGTTTTAGAACTTGTTTGTAAACAGGCTACTGTAAGCAAAATAACAGTCAGTTTCATAATCATCCATAGTTTTGGCCCCCTGGAATGGCGTGCAGGGGTTGGCTTAAACCGATGAAGCATCGTTTTGCCATAAGCAATCAATTGCATAAATTTGCTGTGTTTGGTTTAATAATTAAATGAGCAATATTCTTTAAAACATTTAAATCAGATTTGCCGGAGGTGCTCGCAACACTTCCGGTTTTGTTTTTACTTCATCCTTGTATCTTTTTTTATTTTGTTTATGATTGCACGATAATTTTCCCTCTTTCAATATGGAACTTTACTTTCCCGGTAGATTCCAGGATTTTCAATAACTGCGACAGGTTTACATTCCTTTGTATCTGGCCCGAGAACAGTTCCCCCGTAATCTCTTTGTATTCAAATTCCACATTGTACCATCTTTCAGCCTGGTTCAAAATGGCCTTTATATTGGCACTTTTAAATTGAAACAAACCGTTTTTCCATGCCAGGACTTCTTCGATATCCACATCATTTTCAACCCGGATAGATCCCACACCTCCCGCTATAGCCTGTTGTCGGGGATATAATAACCCTGTGCTGTTGGTATTTGAAATTCTTACGCTGCCTTCCACCAGCGTGGTGCGGCTCTCACCTTCATTTTCGTAAGCATTCACATTAAAATGAGTACCCAACACAAGTATATCTAACTGATTGGCCTCAACATGAAAAGGCATAGCCGCGTTTTTAGTTACTTCAAAATAAGCTTCACCGGTTAACTGCACAGTTCTTTCGTTACCGGAAAAATAGGTAGGAAAGCGTAGGGTGGATGCAGCATTGATCCACACTTTTGTACCGTCTTCTAACTGTAATTGGTACTGTCCGCCCCTCGGCACTGTAATCGTATTGTAAAGTACTTCGTTTGTATTATCGCCATTGTTATTATAAGCCAGGTGGCCATCAGCAATCTTTATAATTTTTACATTCCCCTGTTCTTTGATTTGTCCGTTCCCTGCGCTGTCCAATAGAATTTCCGAACCATCAGCCAATTTCAAAATTGCCACATTTGTTCCTGGAAGTATACTATCCAGTACAAGTTGTTTGATTTGTGTTATTGAAATATCTTTCTTATCGTTTTTTAAAACAAAGAGTGAGCCAACGCCTAAAAGAATGGCAAGAATTGCTGCGGCAGCTACTCTCCGGGTGTTCAGCCATATGGTTTTCGCCGGCTGGATTTGTTTGTCAATACCGTATTGTAATTGTTGCAATAACTGGTAATCAGGTGCACCCTCAAATGCATGTTCATGCAATTCTTTATCTATAATGGCTTCCAACTGCCGGCGATGCTCAGGCAACTGTAGCATTTCATTAAAGCGTATCAGCTTTTCGGGAGTTAAAGAACCAGTGAGGTAACTTTCCAATAATTTTTCAAAAGTTTCTTTTTCCATTTGTTTGCCGTCGAAATGTGTGAAGGAGTCCATAGCTAAAGACGCAACCAAAAGAAAAAAGGGGTACTCTGTAATAAAATAAAAGTTTTATTGCAGCAGAAAAACAAACAGAAAATACATTTCCGAATGGGTGTGCATATAAGTCCTCAGAAAGTTGAGTGCCCGACCAATATGTTTTTTTATGGTTTCCCGGGATAACTGCATACGAAAAGCAATTTCGTCATAAGACAAACCTTCGTCGCGACTTAAAATAAATGCAATTTTTTGTTGCGGAGGGAGCAAATCAATGGCTTTTGCAACCATTTCACGCGACTGTTTAAAGGATAAGATTTCGTCAGGGGAGCCGTATGCCTGTAGAGGCATTTCCGATACATTTACATTGACACGCCTGGAAATTTGCTTTCTAAATTCGCTGATAATGAGGTTTCTGGCCAGAATAAAAAGATAGGAATCAAAACTTTCAATGTTGGGGAGCTTTTCTCTATTCACCCACACTTTAATAAATACCTCCTGCACCACATCCTGTGCGGCAGTGGAAGATTTAAGATATATGAGTGCCTGGGAATAAATATTGTTCCAGTACTGTTGAACTAATTGCGAAAAGGCTTTTTCATTCCCCTTCGAAATTTGTTGCAACACGATATTCTCATCGTATGCAGTAGTATTGATCATTATTAAAAGCAATCGTTTCTCTGTAATCCTGGCAATGATTACTTAAAATGGAAATGCATTACCGGCTACCATAAAGGATTGATACATGCATAAAAATATTCAAAATATATCAACATTAATAACAAAAATTTAAATGGCCTCTTGCCCGCTCTACACCCAAATACTTTGTTAGTCTATAAAATCCTATGGTTGGGTTTTATCTCAAAGAAGGTACCTGTGCATGATAAAATACAAGCTTCCCATTAAGTCTATTTTTCTTTCCAGAGAGGTGTCTTAGCATAAATGTCTTCACAGCGAACGTAATTAAAATTATAACAAAAAAATTTCAGAGGATAGAAAATTTCTATAAGCCAAAAATATTAATGCCTTTTTTACGGTTGAATATGGAGCTATTCATACTTCATTCGAAATATTTTTGAGTTTTTTTACAGCTCGTAGTTAGCCAAATAATACGCATATAAAAGCTAAAATGAACTGGATGTAAAATTAATTTCATCGACCGTATCAAATTCGTCAGCCAACACTTATGTGACTCGGCAAATAAGATACAAAAAAATTCTGTGAAAATCTTTACCATCATTTGCGTAAAAGGGAATAAAGTGATACAGTTTTAAATTAAAAAGTAATTTCCATTAGCACCATCGGCAGTTCTGATATCAAATAAACCATCTATATTATTATTGTCAATTAACAACCTCCGGTTGTGCCATCTTCCAGCGAAAAATGCGAAAGTGCGTTTTCTTAAAAATCCAGGTTGCTTCAGCATAATTGCATATAATCGATTCATCTGCCTGTGCACTTAATGGAACCATATCTTTTCTCTCCGTCACTCTCTTACCCTTTTTTAAAAAAAATTGGCTCACTTTAATTGCAATAAATTTTTTAAATCGAAACTTCCCTACCAGTTAGATAGCCAATACAAAAGTGCATTCACTAAACCAATCTATACCAACCATTTTTTAATTTCCTTTATCATTTTAAAAAAAATGAATAAAAAAAGCAGGCAGAGCAATTAATCCTTACCGGCAATAGATTTAAAAATCATCAGACGCTCACTATTTCTGGTTACAAGTAACAATTTACCTTTCACTGTCTCAGCCGTTATTATATCCCTGACCTCTCCCCGATAAAAAAATCCTGATTGCAGAGGGCTGATGTAGTCAAATTCTGTATTCCCATTACCTAATAAAACAGTACCATAATTTCCATCATACCTACCTAATTCTGGCTTAATACCAAATAAATTTCCCCCGGCAACTATGTCCACCAACTCATCCACATTTACATCAGTTATTGCTATAGCATATATCGGTGAAATCTGAGCCCTATCATTTAGTGGTTGTTTTAAAAAATTTCCATTCCCGTTATTAATAAATAAGCAGCTCCGGAACTCATCGGCTCTTTTTAATTCAGATGATTGCAACTGGTTAGCAGAAAATACTTCTTCCACTGTTTTTCCGGAATAAGAACTAAAAGTTAAAAATTTCTTTTTTAAACCTGGTAACTGTGTTGTTAGATCGGGACGCATATAATAAGCGTACTCACCCCCATCGCTTTTGTAAATTGACATAACACACTCCTTCCGGCCATTGTTATCAAAATCATTTATGTAAAGCTTTGCAGGACGGGCACTATCCCCGCGTATTTTTGAATTCAAGCCCAGGTTGCCAGCTACAAAATCGATATCCCCATCGCCATCAACATCTGCAGTTTTTATACAATTCCACCAACCTGATGAATTATTTATTGGAGTGGCTATAAACTTTTTTTGATGAGGATTGAAACTAAAAATAGTGATAGGCATCCATTCGCCAACAATTAATAATTCTTTACGTCCATCTCCATTAAAATCTTCCCAAGCACCGTCGGTTACCATCCCTGCTTTTTCAAGAGGTAGAGCAACCAGTTTTGTAACATTTGTAAAAATTCCGTTATCGTTTCGTAAAAGAAAACTTTCAGGTAGAGCACCATAAATCATGGGAACGGAACGGCCCCCAATAAATATATCATCGTCTCCATCTTCATCGTAATCTAATGCCTTCACACAGGAAGCATTAAGTCGTATATCTGGTATGCGTTTTTGATCCCGCACAAAAATTCCATTCCCATCATTCAGGTATAATCTTACTTGAGACAATTCCGAACCGGGTTGCTCCAAGTTACCGCCGCTACTTACTAATAGATCCTTATCACCATCCTTATCAATATCTGAAAAACAGGATCCAATGTCTTCATATAGTCTATCGAGTATAAATGCAGGTTGTGGAACAAGCGGAGTGAATTTACCATCGGCGTTTTGCAGAAAGATTTTTGAAGTGTCGTGTTTTGCTGCACCCATGAAAAAATCATCGAGACCGTCCCCATTTACATCCGCTACTGAAAGTTTAGGTCCTTCAGTAGAAAGCATATGAGGCATCAACCTTTGCAAATCAAAATCCACAAAACTATTTTCAATATGGCTTATATCGCCGGATATTGTAGCTGCTGTTACGTCATTAAATAAAATATTTGAATTATGACCGGAAAATATGTACGGCTGTTGTGCATTTTTTTGATAAAGGGTAATGCTGTTATTTACCTGAATGTTTTTTAGAAGCTCCCATTTATTATCAGGCCAAAGTACCTTTATTGAATCCACTGACAAAGCATTATCTAATCCAAAATTCAGTAAAGGTTCCACGCAGGATTGAAACCCTCGGGTTGGAAAATTCTGGATATTCTGCTCTATCCCGTTAGCATAAACAGTCACCGTAGCTCCTATACCAAATTTATTCTGCCTTTCTCCTTCTAACTTTATCCGTAAGAAATTCTTCCGGCTTTTCTCGCGAATGGTGTTTTTAAAAAGAGAGCATCTATCATTCAGATTATTTACTATAAGATCGAGATCACCATCATTGTCAAAATCGGCATAAGAGGCGCCATTGCTGAACCCGGGTTTTGCGAGCCCCAGTTCATAACTCATATTTTTAAACTGCAAATTTTTTTGATTTACAAAAGCGTAATTAGGAATTGGCTGGGATACAAGCATATTCTTTAATAGCTTGTAATCATTTCCCCCACTCCTGTTTTGTTTGAACATTTGTTTTCTATCCCGGTCAGCGGTATATGCAATGTAATCCTGGTCTGTTACATCCAGGTACATACCATTACAAACCATGATATCTTTCCAGCCATCATTATTTAAATCAAAGATTAGTGCACCCCAGCTCCAATCAGTAGCATGTACGCCGGCAAATTGCGCTATTTCACTAAACGTATTGTCTCCATTATTCAAATGGAGCATATTGCTTAACAATTGCCTGTGAAAGCCCGCCCTGATCTTTGATTGATAAATGTCATAATCTTCAAATGCTGTATTTTGTTTCAATCGGTAATCATCCTCCGGCAACATGTCGGTACTAAAAATATCAATGAAGCCATCGTTATTGATATCTGCCATATCCGCACCCATGCTGGACTGAGACATGTGGCCAATATAGCTATCAGTTTCCTCCTTAAAACTGCCATTTCGTTGATTAATATATAAATAATCCTTTTCAAAGAAATCATTGCTAATGTACAGGTCTGGCCAGTTATCTTTGTTAATATCACCAACTGTAACACCTAACCCAAACCCGAAACTGCTTCTGAATATACCAGCCTCCCGGCTTGCATCGGTGAAAATTCCATTATCGTTTTTTAATAGCTTATCCCCGCCAACAGGGCTATCTATTTCCCGCAAGGCACCCATTCCAAAACTGCCTACCGGCGTAAGGCAATTGTTGTTCAACAAAAAAACATCAAGGTCCCCATCTAAATCATAATCGAAGAAAGCCGCCTGAGTATGAAACGCTCCGGAGTCCTGCAGGTTGTATTTTCTTGCTTCTTCCTTAAATGTGGAATTGCCCTGATTAATGTATAATTCATTCAGTCTTTCATCACCTGCAATATAACCTGCAGCACAAATATAAATGTCCAGCAGGCCATCTGCATTTACGTCGGCCATTGTAACTCCTGTGCTCCATTTATGTTTCTTTTGAATTCCTGCTTTATCAGTAATATCTTCAAAATGAAAGTTGCCTTTGTTTAAAAACAATCTATTTTTCCCCTGATTTGCTCCCATAAAAACATCAGTAAGACCATCACCGTTAATATCGCCAACGGCAACACCACCACCATTATAAAAATTGCGGTAAGTAATTTCATTAAATAGAGAGTCATCTTCAATATCGTTTCTAAAATCAATTCCACTTTCTTCAACGGATAGATCTACAAAAAGCGGGTTTTCGGGGGGCGTATAGCTTGATTGCTTACAGGCAGAAAATATGATTGCCCACAACACAACAATTAAAAACTGTAAATGATACATCTTGTTATCAATACAAAAATGTTTTAGGAAACTCTTTCCATCCTCTATTGATATTGACTGTCTCATTGATCAATTAAATTTATTTATTTTTTTCAATAGCACAGTTTTATATCTATTTTTTCTAAAGCCAGTAACAGTTCACAAGGAAGCAGGCTTTACATCAAGCCACGAAATCGTGGTGATTTGTGGTCGCCAACACTTATTTTCTGACTAATTTGTTGAAAGACGATGCCTTACTGGAATGCTTTGAGTTGATATAAATGACTTTAACGGGAGCCACGTAATCTGTGTTTCCTAAAAAAGCTGGCGACTTCAGTATGCACACCAGGAAACGTAGTTTTACAACTTTATATCTAGAGTTTACCTTTATTTACGACTACTATATTGGCCCCTTTTGTAATGTCAATTTTTCAAGCCTCTCTGCATAACAATGAGCTTATTCGAAAATTATTGAAGCGTAAAAACAGGCCGGATGGGATATTTGCTTCAGTTGAAAAATTGGCGATCTCCACTTATGAAATATGCCGAGAGTTGGGAGTGAGAATTCCTGAAGACCTCAAAATAATAACGCTATCTAATTCGTATATGGCGGGTTTATTGAAACCCTCCCTCACAACTATCAAACAACAGGCATTCGAAATGGGCGGGAAGCTGCTGCCATTCTTTTATAACCTATCCATTCTGAGCCTATTTCACGGACATTACCGTGCCGCAGGTTATCCGCATCAATGTGACGGGAGCCTGTACTGTGCAATGTCAGATCCATGCGTTTGTCTTTGATGATGCTATGCCACAATTTTTCTGCCAGTTCAACCACTGCTGCATCTGTTGGTTCAAAAAGCGCCTGCTTGTGTTCATACCTGGCTGTAAGTAGTTTTGCTGTTTGGTTAAGCTGTTCAGTGCTGTAATCGTCATCTATAAAACCAATGTTCAAAATAGTACGATGACTGACTCTTCCTGTAGCATTGCGGTAGCTCTCTACCAGGCGGCAGTAGGCATCTGATTGCTGTTTGTCTTTATTATATCGAAGGCTGAACTTAAAATACATTCAATGCAAAACTCTGCACATCGTCAATACAATCCAACACCCCTTGTGTACTACAAAATGAATAAAGCCTTAATACGCAGACTGTACGATTTTAATCTCTGACCCCCTACAGCAAATGCAAGCAAAATATGTCTGATAAAAAAGAAAATTTAACAACTGATGCCTGATTTGCTGAATGTGGGTTAAATCCAAATCTTTTTGAAGATACGGAGTAAACTTTTTATCTCGCTCATGGTGTTCTATATCATCACTCCATCTTTCAAGCAAGAGGCTTGCCCTTGAAAATATTTACCAAAATTTGCTTGTTTGCTGGTGCATGGCTGTAAATTTTTTGCAGTTCCTGAAATAATTTCAAAAGCTCGATGGTGGAATATATTACTGCATAGTATACGAAGCTCATGGTTTCCAAACCCGTGAGTTTCCGTTAAAATCAAAAAACTTAATGAACGCAACATCCGGAGTAACACATATAAAATTTCCTGATTGAGACAAATAGCCTGAGCCACTGGACTTTTCTGTTCTCCTTTTCATCCCGCTATCGAAATTAATTTCTGCATATGTTTCCCCAGATTTAAATGATACCGCCAGGTGGGGCCTGTTGAGTATTAATAGGCGGAGCGGACCATTATTTTGCGTAGAAATTAACGCAGCTTTTTCGTCTGCCGTTTTTATTCCCGCCAACGCTTTATTATCTCCCCTCAATGCCAATCCGGTGACAGCAGGCGTTATACACTTGAATTGCCCCTTGCCATTACCTGATAATATCCATCCGATAGATGCATCATATCTTCCACTAATTGCCTCCGGTGAGTAGTCATTTCCCTGGGCGACAATATCGAGCCATCCGTCGTTGTCAACATCCATTGCCTGCATCCCTGTGATCGGAGCAGTTTGCGCGCGCATCGGCAATGGTTGAATCGCGAAATTTCCGCCGCCATTATTTTGAATATATATTGATGCGAATATATAAGCACTAAATGATTTTGTGCCTTCTCTCTGCTGTTCATTAAATAGATCCGTGTAACCCATTTTACCAAAGTCTCTGAAGTAATATATCTTTTTATTTAATGCAGGTATCTGTTCCACCATTGTCGTTTTGGTATGCACCGGGTACTCTTTGCCCTGAACGTATGAAAATAGAAATGCATCGTGATTGCCGTCTTTATTAAAATCATTATAGCGTACGGTTACCGGCTGATCAGCCGTGGGTTGAAACCTGGCATTCCTGCCGAGATTCCCGGATACATAATCCAAATCGCCATCATTATCAAAATCACCCGACAACAAACTGTTGTACCAACCTTCTGTATGAATGAAACCCGGCACATTTACCAAACTGAAAGAGCCCTTCCTATCGTTTTCGAATAGAAGCAATGGCATGAACTCACCGGTTAAAAGCAAATCAGCATAGCCATCGTTATTATAGTCGGTAAACAAAACTGCTTTCACTATACCGGGCAGTACCAAAGCTTGATGCATGGATGCAGTAATATCTGTAAAAACAATTTTCCCTGATACAGGATCACTATCGTTCCGCAGAAAATAAGAACGGCTGGACTGCGGATAAAACCTGGGCTTCACTCCTCCCCCAATAAAAAGGTCCATGTCACCATCATGATCATAATCTGCAGTGGCAATTGCAGTACCGCTTCCTGTTGTCGGTGGCAACACGTTTTCCTTTAAAGTAAAATTTCCCTTGCCATCATTTACATAGAACAAATCCTGATAGGCTGAAGAATCTCCAAATTCATTGCTTCCTGCAACGATATACAAATCATTATCGCCATCATTATCTGCATCAAACAGCAAACATCCTGTTTCTTCCTGCAACTTTTTTGTGGCATCGGCATAAAGCGGCTTTGAATGAAAACCTTCTGCATACTGTATTAAAAAATAACCACTTTTTCTTGTAGAACCACCCACGTATGCATCTTCAAGACCATCTCCATTAATATCTGCTACAGCCACTGATGGACCCGACTGAGAATATTTATGAGGAATGGTAAACTGATAATTAAAATCCGGAAAGCTTGTTTCGCTGTGAGTAAAATCAATTTTCATTTCACTCGTCCGATCAACAAAGAAAAGGGATCCTGATTCCAAACTATGAGGCCTGTCAACAGCATTTTCCTGTTTCAGCATCAGTACCTGGTTAGCCTTTACATGCCTTATTACCTGGCTTTTCCCCCCTGGCCATTTTACTAAAACAGAATCAATTATTTGAATGTCTCCAAGGCCAAAATGGACCTTTTCCTCTACACTTGACAAATACCCCCGCTGCATACAGTGCTCAGCAAAAAATTTTTTCTCTTTGCTGAATAAGGTTATCTGTGCGCCTATTCCAAAAGGATTTTCAGTCCTTCCTTTTAATTGTACACTGAGGTAATTATTCCTTTCTATTTTTTTTTCTGCTGCCCATTCATTTGTATTGTTACGATAAATAAATGCCTGATCATTTAGATTGCTGATGACTATGTCAAGATCACCATCATTATCCAGGTCGGCATATACAGCGCCTGAACTGAATGTGTTTTCATCAAGCCCCCATTCAGCTGCTTTATTTGAAAAGCGAAGATCCTTGCTATTATGGAAAAGCCAGTTGGGCTTTTTAACTGATCCCATTTCTTTTGCCTTTTTGCTTAAACCTGAAATTTTGGACTCTTTGGTACCGAACGCATTATAGTCGGACGCGTAAGTTGTGAAGTCCAGGTCTGTGATATCCTTTACATATCCATTCGTTATCAGCAGATCGCGCCAGCCATCAAGATCAAAATCTGCCCATAGCGGGCTCCAACTCCAATCTGTTGCAGCAATCCCTGCCATGTACCCGATATCTGAAAATGAAGGAAATGAATCTGCCAGTATTCCGTTATTCAGCTGTAAAACATTTCTGACAAATTGCGGCTGATAGCCCAATTTCAGCGCCATCTCGTACTTATCGTTTTTTGCAGGGCCAAACATTGTTTTCTGGCGGAGATTATCTTCAGGTAACATGTCCACCACACATAAATCCTCCAGTCCATCATTATTGCAATCGGCCATATCCACCCCCATCGAGTTATGCGACTGATGAGCGAGTATCTTATCCATCTGGTTGGTGAAAGTTCCATCTCTGTTATTGATATACAAAATATCATTACTCTGAAAATCATTGGCAACATATATGTCAGGCCAGCCATCCCGGTTAAAATCTTTTGTGATTACACCCAAGCCCCAACCTTCAATCAGGATGTTTGCCTGGGCACTCACATTTGTGAAAAACGGTAAACCCGTGTTTTGCTGAATTCCTTCATTCCGGTAAAGCTTATCCTGGCTGATGCCTTCGCCTTTTTTATTTTGCCCGCGTAACGCATTTCTGTCTCTTTCTTTAATTGAATTCACGCACAGATAAACATCCAGGTCACCATCAAGATCAAAGTCAAAAAATGCTGCCTGGGTATGGTAAGCCGTATCATCCAGGTTCATGACAGCGGCAGCCTCCTTGAAATAAGGAATACCATTTGCTTTCGTCCCCTGGTTGATATAAAAAAGATTGGGCAGTTGATGCTTGTCATCTGCTGATGCTGACGACAGGTAAATGTCCATTCGTCCGTCGCCATTGATATCGGTAAATGCAACTCCGGTCGTCCAGTACTGCCTGTCTACTCCGGCAGCAGTGGTAATGTCTTCAAATTGAAACGCCCCCCTGTTCAGGTACAGCCTGCCTTTTTCCACATTGCCAGCAAAAAACAAATCGACAAGGCCATCATTATTGATATCTCCTGCTCCCACTCCTCCACCGTTGTAGATGTACTCGTTAGTGAAAACATTAAAAGAATCTGTTTCATTGATGGAATTGTTAAATGTAACACCGGTTGCTTCGGCTTTGAGACGCGTAAACCTTGTTTCATCACGTGTACAGGCAACGCTGATGAAAAGCAGAATAATTATCCAGAAATTTTTCATACCAAAGTAGATGGGGGCGGAATAAAGGAAAATCAAAAAAATGCCCCTTGGAAAAGGGGCATTTTGGTATCTTAATCATTGTCTGAATTTAGTATCCGGGATTCTGATCACCCTGATCTAACTTATCGTTATTATCGATTTCGGACTGAGGTATCGGAAGCAGTTTATTGAAATTTGGAATCGCACCTACACTAATCTTTCCATTATTCAGCCAACGTAGCAAATCTCTGTTCCTTACTTGCTCTCCCCCTAACTCCACTCTCCTTTCATGAACGATTGCCTGAAAAACCTGTTCTTTATTACCAACCGGAAATCTTGCTGTTGGATAAGCAGGCATATTAACGCTGGGCCTCGCCCTAATCTGATTCAGTATGATTATTGCAGCAGAAGAATTGCCCAGTTCATTTTCACATTCAGCAAGCATCAGTAACGCATCTGCATAACGCATAATTCTTTGATTAATGCCAGAAGTAGCATAACCACCCGGATCACTTTTATAAAGCAAAGAATATTTACCCCATGATACCTTGGTAGTGGCGCCATCAAAAGTGGAAGTGTTTCCCTGCACCTGACCATCCTGCAACACACTATTACCATTATTGTAAGAATCACCAATCACATAGAATGAAAATGATCTTCTCGGATCAGTTTTAGGGTCACCTTTGAATGTTGCTTCAAATTCAGCGATCAGACTATTGGAAGGAATAAGGTTCCTCCAGCCGACAGGAGAATATTCCTGGCTTCGGGTAGTGCGTTCCTGAGGGCCCCATGAAGGGTCATCTCCATCACCTGCCCAATTCACATCACCCGTAGAAGAGAATCCAATCTCAAATACTGATTCTGCGTTCCATTCCGATTCCTCCCTGAAATTGGCGCTGTAGTTATCCATCAGCCTGTAGGTTCCTGAACTCACCATCTTCTGTAACTCAGTTTTTGCAGCTGCATAATTACCCTGATTCATGTATGCCCGGGCGAGCGCCATCTGAGCTGCACCTTTGGTTGCCCTACCTAACTCAGCTCCATTGTACCGATCTGGCAATACACCCTGTGCATCATTTAAATCTGAGATAATCTGCGCATATACATCAGCAATTGCGGCCTTCGCCTGGGTTTCACTTGTTGAAGTCGCAACGGTTGTGTAAAGAGGAACAGCACCCCAACCTGTAACTAATTCAAGATAAGCCCAGCCTCTCAGAAACTTGGCTTCAGCAACCACCCGTTTTACAAGGTCTGTTCCTGCATCAGTGGCGTTATCTGCATAAGTAATTACAGTATTGGCCCTGAAAATGGTTCTAAACAGCCCATTCCACACCTCGTTGACGACGTAATTATCGGGTGCCTGGGCGCCAATCAACAATTGATTTCGTGGTGTTTCTAATTGTCCGCCACCTGAAGCAACATCATCAGACCTCAGATCATGCAAAAAGAAGTATTCCCTTGAAGCAAGGTTGTTACTTTGAACAAGCGCATAAACAGAATTTACTGCATTGAGTAATTCTGCACCATTCTTAAAATAATTATCAGGTGTCAGCTGATTCGGATTGGTTTTATCGAGATCCTTGTGGCTGCACGAAACAGCAAGGAAGAATAAAAGCAAACCGCCAAAAGCAAAAATTTTTTTCATAGCTGTATATTAATCTTTTCCAATAATATTTAATAAATTAAAAGCCTACCTGAACGCCTACGAGTATGGTACGCGCCTGCGGAAACTGGCCGTAATCAATTCCACTCGTGAGCGCCGAATTAAACCTTGATCCAATTTCAGGATCGTAACCTGAATATTGAGTGATTGTCAGCAAATTTTGAGTTGAAAGGTAAACCCGGAAATTGCTGATTGCGCCTTTGCCAATTCTTCCTAAAATATCTTTTGGAATAGAATAGCCAATACTCATCGCTTTAATGCGCAAATATGACCCATCTTCAAGAAATCTCTCAGAAGTACGGGTATTATTATTAGGGTCTCCGTCTACAGCTCTTGGAATGTTTGTATTTGTGTTATTCGGCGTCCAGGCATTCAATACATCTTTTCCAGCACCAAACAAACGCAACATACCCTGGCTCAACACTTTTGTTCCATTATAAATTTTATTTCCTGCAACTCCCTGCAGGAAAATTGAGAAATCGAAATTCTTGTAATTGGCATTGAAGCTTGCGCCATAAGAGAATTTCGGAATAAAGCTGCCCATTACAAAACGGTCATCGCCGTTAATTGTTCCGTCATTGTTGACATCCGTGAAAATAATATCACCCGGTTTAGCATTAGCCTGATAGGTGGTAGCAGCATTCCCGTCTTTTACATTATAAGAATCAATCTCAGCCTGTGATTGAAAAATTCCCGTCACTCCCCAACCATAGAACGACTGCACCGCATCTCCGGGCAATGTTCTGGTGATGTCAAAACCACCAAAATCAGCATTGCTGCCCGCGAAAATGGGTGTTTTAATATTGGAACCAAAATTGAGTACTTTATTTTTTACAGTTGAAAGGTTGGCAGAAACATCCCATGTAAATTTGCCCTGCCGCTTGTAGTAGCTGGCTATAAATTCTAGTCCCTTATTTTCCATCGCGCCAACATTCGCAGGAGTGCTTAAACTAAAGCCAAGCGATGGAGCCAAAGGAGTCTGCAATATCAAACCATCCGTTTTACGGATATAATATTCTGCAGTAAAAGTAAATGCGTTGTTAAATAAACCAATGTCAACACCTACGTTTGTCATTGTCGTAATTTCCCAACGCAGATCGCTATTGCCCAGCTGGTTGAAAAATGCGCCGGGTACCCGGGTATCGCCAATAATAGGTGAAGCATTCTGTTGCAGTACGGGCTGCCATGCATAGTTCCCGATTCCATTAAAGCCCATCTTACCCCAACTACCACGCAATTTCAGTTCCGAAATCATGTCCAGACCTTTCATAAATCCTTCTTCAGATATTCTCCAGCCAGCTGATACTGAAGGGAAGTCAGCCCATTTATTACCAGGGGCAAATACTGATGATCCGTCGCGCCTGTAGCTACCACTCATTAAATATTTTCCGTCATATTCGTAGGTAACACGTCCCAAATATGAAAACAATACATCCTCAAAAAGACCGCCACTCAGACCTGGATCACTAACAGCACTTGTTACACCCTGCAATTCATTCGTAGTATAGGAGCCGCCTCCGAAAAGGTTGCGGGTTTTCCCATCCTGTCTTTCCGCTACGCCGGTAACAGTGAACTCATGTTTTCCAATTGTCTTCTCGTAGGTGAGCTGATTACTCAGGTATATCGACCTGTAATTGCTGGTAGATTGTTCCACCCGATTTAATGCACGCGCATTAAAACTCTCATTGTAAATCGGATAATTTCCCCTGTTCACAAAACTGCCGAAGTTAATCCCTGCAGTAAACCGATACTTTAATCCATTCAGAATTTTAGCCTCAATAAAACCGTTGCCCAACATTTTAACCGAATTGTTTCGGCCGATATCCTGTAATGCCAGACGAACCGGATTCTGAGGATCTGAACCATCGTCACCACTTGGTCCTCTATAACCTCCAATCAAAGTAGGATCCTTCACTGGAATATAAGGCACGTTGTGAATGATATGTTTGAGCTGTGAACGGCCCCCGCCATTGTTTTCATTCAATTTATCCTCGAATGCAACGGTTAGATTCTGACCAACTGTAAATATCTTGTTGATATTGAAATCGGAGTTGAAACGGAAATTGAACCGCTGATACTCAGTACCCAGCATAATACCCTCTTGTTTCATATACCCTATAGAGGTATAAAATCTCGCTCTGTCATTTCCATTAGAAACCGAAAGATTCGTTTGGGTGATAGGGGCATTACGGAACATTTCATCCTGCCAGTCTGTATTGGTTTGCCTGTATGTCTGTGTTGCACCTGCATAAATAGGTGCATCAAGATTATTGAAACGAGCAGGAAGTGCAGATCCCGCATTTTGCTTCAACGCCGTAGCATACCGGACATATTCTTCTGTATTAAGAAGGTCAAGTTGTTTCCAGGCCGACTGCATACCATAATAGGAATCCAAAGTCACCCGCAACCGGTCTTTTGGAGCCTTTTTTGTAGTCACCATAATTACACCATTGGCGGACCTGGAACCATAAATCGCGGCAGATGATGCGTCCCGTAGAACTTCTATCGACTCAATGTCCCTGCTGTCAATCATACTTAGGTCCGCGCCCGGAAAACCGTCTACAACATAAAATGGTTCTGATGCATAGTTGATGGATCCGATTCCGCGAATACGAACAATCGGCGATTCCCCCGGGGAACCATTATTTACTACTGTAAGACCGGGAACCCGACCCTGTAATGCCTGACGTGGATCAGTAACGGGTAATGCAGTAATCTCCTTAGCACTTACTTTACTGATTGCACCTGTGACTGACTTTCGCCTTTGTGTTCCGTAACCTACAACCACAACATCAGATAGTGTGCGCCCCTGCTCCCGGAGAATAATACTAACTTCATTTCCGGAAACAGTTTGTTCTATTTCCTCAAAACCCACTGACGAAATCACAAGAATTGACCCCAACGAAGCATCGATTGTAAATGAACCAACATTGTCAGTTGTGGTACCTCTAGTAGAACCTTTCACGACAACCGAGGCGCCCTTTACAGGTTCTCCGTTTTCAAATAAGACTTTCCCCGTAATTTTTGATTGAGCAAAAGAGAAAATTGTTAACGTAAGCGAAAGAAGTAGCAATGTGAATTTTTTCATTGGCAGTTAATTTAGTGTTGGTTTTGCAGCCACAATCGTAATATTATGATCTATCAATAAACGATTACAACCTATAATGTTATGTATGACAACATATATATTTAAAATGATGCACACATAACCGCTAAGGTAACGCTAAGGTGAGATTTCAAAAGTGATGTTATTATCACAATAGTAAATGATATTAATATTCCTGATTGATATTAAAGGCTTTT
>JANPJC010000094.1:0-4400 GCA_031425315.1 Chitinophagales bacterium | reverse complement strand
TAACGCCACCTTAATTTATAGCCTCATTAACCACTGAATACTTCGATTGCCCTGGTCCCATTAGGGACGGCTGGTAGGTAGACAAATTTACAGCGAAATGTCTTTTATGTCCCGGAGGGACAGCTGGTGCCTGTGCAGCTGAATATTTCAAGATAACTGTGTAATGTCTTTATACTATTAAATGAATCTATCATCATACTGTTATGAATGGATCATTCTTTTTCCCAACAACCCACCAGGCATTCCTCCGGAATGCATTTCTTTGGCCCTTCATTTTTTCTACCCACCAGATGTCCCTACCGGGACATAACAGCCACGGCAAATTTTCAAAAAAAAATCATCATTCAAGAGAAGCAGCTTGCTACTACTTTAAAACCAGTAATTTTACAATTGAACAGCAATGAATTAAAATTTCAAGTTATTTCGAAGAGAAACATTAGCGCCGCGGTAACCTATAGACTTACTGCTCACTACTTACTGCTTCCTGCTCACCTCCAATTCCTTTATATTTTCTTATACCTTCATTTATATTTTCAATTCAAAGTACGAACAACCGCGTCTCCGTTATTCGGATTTAAAATCAGGCACATTCATCAAAAGCTTTTTTAAACCCAAGTATTCACTTTTCAAAATTGATAGTGATTTTAAAAACAAGATTTCTATAGTAACGATGCCGGTTTAAGTCCCTTCTGTATACTCTTTTTATAATCTGTAGAATAAATTCGTCGATATGTTTCGGCGGTTCTAAGAACCTTCGGGAAATTACCGCAGATTTCTCTCTCAATACTATTGAATATGGAACACATCACCGACTGGTATTTTACTTTGGTTTTTTTTGCGGGAGTGTTGGGTGGTATAGTTGCTTTAATCCTTTTTGCTGCAAATAAATCTGAACCGGTTGCTTCCCGTCTTTTGGCCTCCTTTCTTATTTGTTTATCGATACTGGCTATAAATTATGGGCTAATGACCACCCGTTTTTTTATACATCATCCGAACCTTTGGCGGGTTGTGGGATTTGTTTCTTTCAGTTTTGCACCTTTTGGATATTTATATGTTCGAAACACACTTCACCAGACCTACAGGCTAAAATTAACTGATGCGTTATATTTTATACCTGCTTTGATTCATCTTTGATGCTGATACCTTTTTTCATTTGCCTGCTGAAGAAAAGATTAGTTTTCTTACCAGAGTTAGCCAACACCCCGAAATGATTACGGCGGAACCGGAGTCCTTATTACCTGAAGGGGTATCCGCCTGGGTACGTGTATTAGTGGGTGTAATATCGACGATCGGCCAGTTTATTTTACTTGCGAAATGGAAAAGTAAAAATAGCCGTCAATTTCCCAATGAAAAGCACAATGCGGAGACGTATCAATGGCTTTTTGATTTCACCATTACGATGTCGGTTTTTTGGTTATTGATCATCACTGAGTTTATATTTCGTTTTACCCAGGGCATCAGTAATGATATGACACTGATCCTTACTATTTCGGGAACAATCTTTTTCGTGTGTATTCACCTGCTGTTAAGGCCCTCTATTTTGTATGGAATTAAAGGAGGGGCCAGAATGGAGGTTTTTGTTCCTAAAACAATGAATACAGAGAAGAGTATGGCGATGATATCAATCCCTGAACCGAAAAAGTTTTCTCTGACCAGTGCGAAGGGTGAATCGTTTAAAAATAAACTGGAATGCCATTTTGAAAATAGTCAGCCGTATAGAAAAAGAGGGTATACCATTGGAGAATTATCAAAAGAAATTGATATCCCTCCCTATCTTCTTTCTGCCTTTATCAACCAGGAATACGCAAAAAATTTTAATGAATTGATTAATGAGTATCGCGTTAATTATCTCATCGACCAGGTGAAAAAGGAGGAATCAGAACAGTATACCCTTGAAGCATTGGGAAAGGAAGCTGGATTTAACAGCAGGGCCGCATTCATAGCTGCAGTAAAAAAATTGACAGGTAAAAATCCATCTTCGGTTTTTGGCCGAAGGGAAGAAAAATTTAGCAGTGAAGTTTTTCGGAATTACTAGTAACCACCATCATTTGTATGAGCATTTTGCTTTCTTCACTGCTGGTTAATTATCATCTAAACTTTTTGCTAAATATTTTAAACTAAAGAACAGCTCTCAATTGATCTGGATTTTCTTGCCAATTCAATTTTGAACCGTTTAGAATGCCGGCAAGGACAGCAAATCCAGATTAGAGGCTCTTATTTCGCATGATGGTTATTTGTGATTTTCCTTGCAGAACTTAAATCATTTCCTTGAAAAAGTAAAGTCGCTCCATTTGAAATGCTTTTAATTAAATTTATAGATGAGATGGAAATTACTGGTGGTATTTTTTACTGTAGTGTTTATCGGTGTCACCACTCATACTTCCTTTTCGCAATACCAGGTCACCCACCTGTCGACTGAAAACGGTTTGCCATCGAATGGAATCAAAGGATTGCAATGGGATGAAAAAACAGGATTTCTATGGATTGCAACAGAAGCAGGGGTTGCCAGATATAATGGAATTAGCTTCAGGATTTTCGATAATAAAACGAATCCTGCACTGGGTTCCGGCCGAATAGTTTTTGCGCGTAAAAATTATAAGGGTAAAATTTTTATCGGCGGAGAATCGGGCAATTTACTCACGGTTGAAGATAATTTGATTCATTATTTTTTCGAAGGCAGCGAAAAAGCGAGAAGAGATTATAATCATTATGCAGCAATTTCGGCGTCAGACACTTTGTTTAAAAAGTGTTTTGCCAATCCGTGGAATGAAAAGATGTCAAGCTTTTCAACCAATAAGTTGCTATCACTTTCCGATACATCTCTTATCACTTTTGCCAGAGACGGATTATACTACTATTCTCTAAGTACTCCTCAACCGGTACCTGTAAATACCGGCCGTTATAAAATTGCAGGCGCATTCAGTATTGGCGACAGGCAATTTGTAATCGATTCTGCTAACAGGCTGTACAATTTTAACCGGCGCAATAACAGCGTTATTCCAATACCGTTATTCAAGAACAATGGTGATCTTTTCGTTTTTAACAAAGAAAATAGTAAGGTGTTGTGGGAGGTTGGAATGGAATTGCCAATAATCATACAGGATGGTAAGGCGGGGGAGATTGATGGAGTAAACCAAAGTTTTCTTCGGGCAAATTTAATTGCCGAAAATCTACCAGAGAATACTCAGATTAATAATGCGCAATATTTCAAGAAAGGAAAATATTTCTTTTTAGGTACTGTGTCCAAAGGAGTATTCATCATACATCAGGATGAACTTTATCCAAAACATCCTGCAGTATCAAACATTAATCAGCTCAATTCATTTTATAGTCAGATTGAATTGCCAAACGGAAATATCATCACCAACGAGGGCCGCATTATTGGAGATAGTCCGGACCTTAATGATTTCAATATTGGAATTTTTTTTTACAATAATGTATCCCGCATTAATGACAGTACAATTACATTCGGAAGATTCGATACCATTTTCGGTTATAATTTGCGCACCTATCGGAAAGAAATATTATTGAATGAAAAAACAGCTGTTGGATTTGCTATCGTTCCGCAAGGGAAAGAATTGATAATTGCCCCTGAACTCTATTTCAATGATGACAAAGAAGGCAAACCAGTTGGTATCATCAGGTATATCGGAAAGAGGCCCGTATTTACTGCCGGTAATTCTGATGGAGATTATGCCATGCTGCAATATACAAGTACAGGCAGCGGACCGCATTTCGGCATGTTTGTGCATCATACCGACGACGTACTGGAAACAGCTTATGACCGTAATTCTCATATTGGAAAACTGGATAGAGGACTCAATGATGCAGCTATATATAATTGGCTGGTAGTGGATATGAAAGAAATCCCGAACCTTCCCTGATTTATTGCTGTATTATCACAAGGGGAAGTATAACCTTGCTGTATTTTATAATTCAAAACATTTCGTACTGCTGTTACATTGCGTTACACATTACAAAAACTAGGTTTACCATCCGAAATTTTTCAATGTGAGTGAATTCCTTCATCACTTTCCAGGAATTTCCAGATTCGAATTCGGAATCCAATTTATCAAATTCAATCAAAAAATAAAAATGAAGACATTTATTTCACTATTAGTTATCGTCTCTTTTGCATTACCAGCCAGTGCCCAACTCCACCTGAATGGGTATACGGGTTATACTTTTGATGACAAGGTGGATTCCTGGGCGTGAATTATATAATGCTGGGCGGTAACAGATATTTCCGCAAATCAGGTTCAAAAGTGGAAGGATATGGCGGTCTTCAATTGGGAGTAAATATCTTTGGATTGGAAAATCCAACTAACGGTAACAGTACTGATAAAACATTTTTTGCCTGGGGTTTAAAAGGAGGTGTAAATTTCTGGACTTCTGAAAAG
>JANPJC010000093.1:0-4093 GCA_031425315.1 Chitinophagales bacterium | reverse complement strand
CCAGGATTTGCTGGAAAATCAACTGAGCCGGCAACCACTGAATGAAAAAGTGCTGGAGATGCTGAATACGAAATATGTTATTTCGGGGGGCAGCCAGGGCCAGCCTGCAGCGATGAGGAATCCAAACGCCTTAGGTAATGCATGGGCTGTGCGTGAACTCCGTTTTGTTCCAACTCCCAGGGAAGAAATGTTAGCACTGAATAATTTTGAACCTTCTACAACCGCAATCATACAGGAGTCATTCAAAAAAGACATCCCATTTCAGCCTGAATTTGATTCAACAGCAACAGTGAAGCTGGTGAAAAACGAAAATGATGTTATTGAATATTCATTTAATTCAACTACAAATCAGTTTGTTGTATTCAGTGAAGTGTATTACGACAGAGGATGGAAAGCGCTCATTGATGGCAAAGAAACACCGATTGTAAAAGTGAATTATGTATTGCGGGGATTAGCGGTGCCCGGCGGGAAACATACGATTATATTCCGTTTCGAACCTACGTCGTATATCATGGGTAGCCGGATTACAACCTTTACACAAATATTCCTGCTTATTTTATTTATAGCCGGTATCTTTTTTGAATTCAGAAGAAAGGATGTAAAGGCTTAAACATATTAAATGGCCAGGTTGCTCAGTGTGGTGTGGTATAAAGTTTTGCCTGCACAATTTGGCGGTCAAAAAGGGATTGCATCATTCAATCAGCATCTGGGGATGCATCATACCCTTTTTTGTTTATGTTCCTTAAATAACCAGCCAACAGGAAAAGAATCCTATTCGGTACTACCGCATTTACCGACTGGAAAATCGCAGGTGGTTTCGCCCCCTGCATGGAAAATGATTAACCGTATCGTTAAAGAGCAGCAAATCACACACCTGATTCTTGAGCATTCTTATTACGGACTTGCCGGCGTATTCCTAAAGAACAGGTCTGGTGTAAAATTGGTGATTCATGCTCACAATATAGAATCGCTGCGATTTAAGGCGCTGGGTAGATGGTGGTGGAGATTGTTATGGATGCTTGAAAAATACACTCATCGCAGGGCCGATCTGAATCTTTTTAAAACCAGTAACGACATGGATTTTGCCGTGCGGAAATTCGGTATTGAAAAAGATAAATGTCTTATAGTGCCATTTGGCGTCAGCCGCATTGGACCGCCAACAATACATGAAATTAATATCGCAAAACAAAAAATCTACAGAAAACTAAAAATCAATCCTGCAGAAAAAGTATTGCTGTTTACAGCGAGTCTTGATTATGCACCGAATGCCGAGGCATTGAAAACAATTGTTGAGGTAATTATTCCAACGTTAAACCGGCTGACTGCAAGGCCCTTTATGGTCGTGGCTTGTGGCAGAATTATTCTCCCGCAATATCGTTATCTCATGAACTTTAAACACGAACACTACATCTACGCGGGTTTTGTAGACAACATTGAAGACTACTTTCTGGCTGCAGACATATTTATCAATCCTGTAACATCAGGAGGAGGAATAAAGGTAAAAATGATGGATGCATTGGCATTTAATCTGCCGGTTGTTAGTACCCATCACAGTGCCCAGGGCGTGGATCTTTTGCAGACAGGTAACAAGTTAAAAATTGTTGAGGACGGCGATTGGGCATCATTTTGTAATAAGATCATTGAAACCTGGGATGAAAAGTTTGACTTGCCACAGGAATTTTATTCGACCTATCAGTGGAGTAAAGTTATAAAACCTGTTGCTGAAAAACTAGACAGCATTTAGCAACCTGAGTAAACAAAATATATGTCAGCAGACCCCGAATTGAGTGTGATCATGCCTGTGTACAATTGCAGCGCTTACCTGCGTGAAGCGATTGACAGCATATTAAATCAGACATTCACTGCTTTTGAATTCATCATTATCAATGATGGCTCTACAGATGAAAGCGAGGCTGTTATTCTCTCCTATCATGATCGCAGAATTGTATATGTAAAAAATGATGGAAATCGTGGATTGGTTTATACATTAAACCTCGGGCTTGAAATGGCCAAAGGAAAATTGATAGCACGAATGGATGGAGATGATATTTCGGTACCTGAAAGATTTGAGAAACAGATCTCTTATATGAAAATGCAGCCGAATGTGTCTGTACTGGCGGGTTTTATAGAAATGATAAACGAGAAAGGACAACCTTTAGGGTATTGGAAGGAAGACAGGGAGAATGTTAACTATGAGCAGATTTTAGAATTTATGCCTGGTAATAACTGTATTGCTCATCCTTCTATAATGGCAAGAGCGGGCGTTTTAAAAACTTTTAAATACCGTGCTGAACAAAGTCAGTCGGAAGATTATGATTTATGGTTAAGATTATTGTCGGCCGGCGAGGTGATTCATAAACTTTCAACAACTTTAGTACTGTATAGAATCCTCCCCGGATCGTTCACCCGTACGCGTCAGCAAAATGTTTTTTTCAAACTGGCTAACACCAAAAGCAAATTTGCATTCCGTGAAATCACTGAAGGAAATATGAATCTTTTTGTATTGCGAACCACACTTTTTTCACTCGCTGATGCTCTTAAGGGAATAGGCAAGGAGGTAAAGAAAGTACTGGGGCCTAAGCAAGGTGAATGAGTGAATGGGTCAATGGGGGAATTTTGAAGTGGGAAGTTCGAAGTGCGAAATGGGAAGTGACAGCCTTCCAGGGAAAAACTGAATAGATAACAGGGCATTCGTTTGATTTTTAGCGGTTCCAATTGGCAATTAAATTAGTTCTTCAAAAAGCGCAGGTTGCATCAACTTATTTACCTGCCTTGCTTATTTTTGTTGATAATCACCATGTACTATTTTTTCATAGTCAAGCGAATCATCGAGAATATTTTCATCTTCCCATTCATTTTGCTTGGCCGCATTTATGCTGCTAAACATCCGCTCAGCAAAGAATTTGACATCTTCTTGTTTTTTCCTTTTTACCATATTGGTGGAGCTGATAAAGTGCACTTCCTGATTGCCCAGGCAGAGGGATCAACAAAAAGTATAATTTTTTTTACGAGGAAATCTGACAACGACCTTTATTATCATGAGTTCGTGAAATCAGGTTGTGTTATTCATGATATTTCGAAGTATACAGATAATAAATCGAAATATTTTAATAACCTGATTTATCGTGGTATCATTACCGGTTACATCAATCGTCAGCAAAAAAGGCCGGTGGTATTCAATGGCCAATGCAATTTCGGTTACAAAATATCGCCCTGGATCAGGGCTGATATCCGTCAGTTTGAATTGATACATTCATACAGTTCTTTTTCATGGATAAGGGTTCCGTTTATTCAGTATTACGACAAAACGATTATGATCAGCAAGGTGCGTATTGAGGATCATATCCGGCAATATGAAAGACTAAATGTACCTAAACCTTACAGCGGGAAAATTCAATATATCATCAATGGTATTGTACTTCCGCAAACTGCACCCAAAAAAGATCCATATGCAAAACCAATGCAGGTAATTTATGTAGGAAGAGGTACAGCAGAAAAACGTGTGCACCTGATAGCCAAAGTCGCCAAAATTTGCAGCGACAAAAAGCTGGAAGTTGCCGTTTCATTTATCGGTGAAGTAAAAAATTCCATACATGAAGAATATCATCAATACTGTACTTTTTTCGGTAATATTTCTGATGCAGCAACTTTAAATGGTATCTATGAAAAATCGCATGTGTTATTAATGACATCAACAACTGAAGGATTTCCAATGGTGGTGATGGAAGCAATGGCATATGGGCTCGTCGTTATCTCCACGGATGTTGGCGACCTTCCCGTTCATGTGGTTAACGAAAAAAATGGTTTTCTTTTAGAGCAGGATACTGTTGAAGAAAAAATAGTTCTGGATGCAGTGCAGTATATTGAAAGATTATTGCAGAATAGAAATCTGGTACATAAAATCCAGCAAGAAAACATAGCTTATGCCAATAAACATTTTGGCATTAACCAATTTAATAAAGCATATCAGGATTTACTAAATGACAACGGATAATCGACAGAATAAAAAAGTACTTATTCTTAATTACTACTGGCCGCCCAGTGGTGGATCTGCAGTACAAAGGTGGTTGTCGTTCTCCAAGGAACTAACTCT
>JANPJC010000092.1:0-2883 GCA_031425315.1 Chitinophagales bacterium | reverse complement strand
TGACGTAGGAATCAGGAATCGTTTGCCAGCCTATATCCAAAGTCTGAGTGAAAAACTAAAGATAAGCCTTTGCCGTAAAGCCGGCCATTTCACAAAAACCATTTAAGTTGCTATCCATTCAGGTTTGAGTGACCGCCCGTTGTTTTGACAATCCTCTTATACTATTGATTCGGGTCAACAAATTTTTTGACGAAGTTTTTTGTCAGGTTGTTTTTTCCAGTTAACGTCAAACTTGCCGGTGTTTTCAACTTTCAAATGTTCTGGTGGAATCAAGACTTGCAAATGAAAATGCATCAATTGTTCCTGGTGAAATAGTTCGCTATCGGAACGAAGTCGTCTGCTATAAAACAAATCGATAATTGTAATATTTTGTTTTGCATTATAAATTGCTGAGTGGTTCCAAACAGGAACTTTGTTTTCGTGATGAAATAAGTCAACAATCAGGTTGGCAGATAAGATTTCATTTTCATACCTGTTCCAAGATTCAGTACTTTCATTTTCACTTTAAGTCAAATGTTCAACATCTTCAACTGTCGTTGAATTTGTTATTACATGATATCAATCTTATCTGCAATGAAATTATAACAAAGTGTTTTTGTGAAGGCCACCAACATTGTTGTCGCCTGGTCAGGATGTCGTCTAACATTCAATCTGTCAATTTACTTTATCGTTATGGAGTAGATTGTGTTGTTGAAGCTTACGGGTAGCTATCTGTTTCCTCCGAACATTCTCCTCGGGTTATCTACCAAAAATGTTTTGATATCAGCAGCGGAGAAACCTGCCCGAAGTAATGCCGGCACGGCTTCAGTCATCATATACGAGTAAGTACGGGCCGGGTCACCGGGATACCTGTCGGCATGTTGAATAACAGCTTTCCCATCTATCCATTCCCACGCAGAATCCACCGAGATCAACACGCGATGTTTACAGTCATTATCGCAAAGTGTCCTGATGATATGTACCAATTGATCCCAGGGAGTATCTTTATACAATCCAAAATTGTTGAATAACATAGACCCACCCAATTTGGCAATATGAAGTAAATAGGCTGTTTGCTGTTGCAGATTTCTGCCCTGCCATCCAAACACAGCTTCCGTATGTGAAAAATAGCATTTCTCAGGATCAGCGCCAGCAGCCACCAGAATATCGAACTGATCGCGCGGGGCATAAATGGCATGTGTGCACACGGGAACGCCGGTTGATTTTTGTACCCTTCCCGCGGCACGAAAACACATCTTTTCCCAATCTGTCAGCGGTGACTTCTGCCCTGTTGCTTTTATAACCGCTGCCCTAAACTTTGAGCCGTCAATGCCTTCATTCAGATCCCTCTCCATTCTTGCCACCATTTTATCTTCACTCATATTTTGCAGTACCGGTGAACTCCGGTTATAAATATAATTACCGGTTGATACGATTAACCTGACCGGCGATTGCGCTGCTATCTGTTCGTATAAAGAAATATCCCTTTCAGGAGACAAACACATGAGTGTGTCTATCCCAACTCTTGCCGCCTCACGCAGATTAGCAAGAACGATGTCAACCGACTGTTGTCGTAACGCCGCAGGAATTGGACCGTATAACAAATGCTCATGAATCAGCGTGGTTCCAAAATTGTTTGGGCTCACCGGACCGGTAAGCGTTTGGACCATTTTATCCGCATTTGTTTTATTGTCTGATATTGATAAGGGTATTGCATTGGCGGCGACTCCACCCCATCCTAATGTTTCCAGAAATTGTCTTCTCTGCATAGCGTAAAAGTTACAAAAATATATCGCTGATAAAATACATAATCGCCGATACGCCAAAAATTAATGTGAGTGCATTCATTAATCATAACCGAAATAACGACTTATAAAAAAATGAAACTATTTTCGCCCCCGTCAATTATAGTCAAACAATTGTTGTGATTAATTTCTATAAAAAAGAACTATGAAAGAAAAATCTGGCATAATTACCGGAGCCACCACGGGCATTGGAAAAGCAACCTATGATCTGCTTCGTTCAAAAGGAGCAGCAGTTTATAATTTTGATGTTTATGAGCCCGAAAATGCAGATGCCTATTTTATACAATGCGATGTGAGGAAAGTGTCTGATATAAAGCACGCAGTTGACCAGGTTTTTACAAAAGAGGGCAAAATCGATTTTTTATTTAGCAATGCCGGCGTACATCTTTTTGCAAATATCGAAGGAACAAGTGAAGATGAATTGGACAACCTCATTAACATAAATATAAAAGGCACATTTCATTTACTTAAAAACGTTTTACCGATTATGAAGCAGCAACATGCCGGGAGTGTAGTATTGATGGGATCTGACCAAAGCTTTGTTGGGAAGGCGAATAGCGCGGCTTATGGACTCACCAAAGGTGCTATTGGACAGTTGACAAAAAGTACAGCGATTGATTGCGCGCCGTTTGGTGTAAGGGTCAATTGCATTTGCCCGGGAACCATTGATACTCCCCTGCTCACCCGTGCAGTGGATCATTACGCAAAAACGTTTGCTGCAGACAGAGGCGAAGTGATGGAAAGCTTAAATAGTATTCAACCCTGGGGACGTATTGGGCAACCCGGAGAAATTGCAAATGCAGTAGCTTTTCTTTTATCTGATGAAGCATCCTTTGTTACAGGCAGCCTGTTTAGCGCAGATGGTGGCTATGTATGTCAGTAATTTGTAAATATCGAAATTGAGAACGTTGTTGTTGCCGGTATACATTTGCATTCTTTAACCAGTGCATTGCGGGGAGCGTTCCATGTCAAAAGATAGTACACAGAAAAAAGCTTTAATCGTTACTCCAACCATGCTGGCCAAATTCAGGCCATTTCTTAAAATATTGTATATTAAAAAAGTGAATGGTTTCCCTGTTTTTGAGGAAGAATCCATCAC
>JANPJC010000091.1:0-9547 GCA_031425315.1 Chitinophagales bacterium | reverse complement strand
CCGTAGAATAATATGACGTTTGCAGTACCAGTCCTCATTTGTTGTTTTCATCTGATCAAGAAACCATTTCAATATCATCGATGGTTCGTAATCCGTATCCGGTGTTTTTAATCCTTTGTTCAGGATCTCAAAAATTTCTTCATCGCCATGCATATCAAGATTGATAGGAGTGGGCACGTAACAAAGCCCCGGTACAAAATCAATTCCATCAGCGGCGTTCAGCCATTTCAATATAATTTTAGACAACACCTGGTGGGCCCTGATGTTGTTGCCCTGGGTAGTAATGATGTTAAGCTGGTTAAGTGTGTCGTTGTAAAAATTTTGCAGGTCTCCACGTTGATGATGAAAATCAAGATGATCAATAATTGATTCGCGCAGGTGTTCAATGTCTGGTTTTTCAGTATCCCTTCGCTGAAACGGAAAAGTTCCCCGGCCGCTTAATGCGCCTGGCAAATTCGCCAGCTCTATTGTCTGAATGTCGCTGCTTTTTGTCTCGTCTGACTCGAACTGAACGCGTTGCGCCAAAACCAGTGCATCGATGGATGTAAGTGGCGATTGATTTTGTTTTAAAGCAGATTGTAAAGAACGGGCGAAGGCACTGCCACGATAAATAATGCCGTCGTGTGCAGGTTGTTCATTGCTGCAGGAAGTGAGAATTTGTCTCGTGAATGTTCCCATGGCTGCCATGCCTGCAGTAAGACCAAGGTTGGCACCGCCTGCATAACAGGAATCAAGAATCAGCAAAACATGACGGCTGTGTTTTTGCGAGGGATAGTTTTTGAAACGCATGGCAATTTCATCGACGGTGATATAACTACCCGCGTCATTTTTATTACTGTCTTGTGCAATTAGATAATAAGTATCATTTTTATAGATACCATGTCCGGCAAAATAAATGACGAGTGCATCAAACTCACCTAATTTGTTATTGCCGCTTAAACCTGCGTACTCGTCTAGCTTTTTTGTGATATCATTTTTCTTTGCTGCTTCATTATACAGACAGCTAGCGTATGAACTTTGGAAAACAGGGAGCGGTGATGTGAATGCGGGATTTTGGTATCGGTTATCGATGAGCTGAAGTGTGTCGAATTTTTCAGGGCGATCGAAATTGTATTTATCTGTCAGCAGGTCCGCGATTTGCGCTGCGTCCAATACTGCGTTGGGTAAGTGGTCAAAGTTTGCATAATGTTCAATGCCGATCACCAGCAGGTGGTATCGGTGTACAGCGGGAAGGCTTTCCAATTCAATATCGGATCCGTGACCGTTAGGCATGTTGCAGAAAGGTTTGAGCAGTCAGAGGGATAGGGAATTTCCACATTTAATTCTTCTACTAATATAAATAAATTATCCCTGACGGAAGTAGATGGTTTGTGAGGGACTGATTTTATACTTTGCATTGATACATAAACATTATTTAAGTCGATAATTTTTTTGCCGGGAGGCGGTCTAGCCATAGGCTAGACGGGGATGAAGAAACCAGGATAATACAGTTAGAAATTTTTTTTAGTCAGTATTCTTTCCCGAATCTTTCCGTAATTATCGTCGTTCCGGCCTGTAATTATTTGGTGATTTTTCGCCGGGAAGGCGGAGAGACGGGGATGAGAAAAAGGGGATGAAATGAAAGCATCTTCGAAAGCGAAGCGCCTTTCAAAAACTTCTTTCCCGCCTCACTGTTTCCTATGTTTACAGGTAATAAAATAGTTCTCTGAGATTCAATTTAGATACCAATAGATTTGGATTGATAAAGCGAAAAAAGAGTGGGTGCTGATCGTCATCTCCTTCCCGGCTACTGTATTTGAATGTCAACTTTGTTGGGTTTCATCAATAGTAGACGGGAAGCAGTGAAGAGTGGAAATGAGGAAACGGGAAAAATTGTATCAAATTAAAATCTCGCATACACTTTTAAAATTTTCCCGAGCCTTTCCGTTCTCTCCGTCTTCCCGGCTACTGTATTTGAATGTCAACTTTGTTGGGTTTCATCGATAGTAGACGGGAAGCAGTGAAGAGCGGAAATGAGGAAACGGGAATAATGCATCAAGTTAAAATCCTGCATACACTTGAAATTTTTCCGAAACTTTCTGCACTATCGCCTTCCCGGCCAGCATTAACCTGGGATAAACGGGAATGCAGAAACAAGAATACAGATACCCGTGCTGTCTGAACTTGAAAACTACCTCTTTAAGAAATATTAAGGTTACCTTTAATCAATGGGATCACATCCGGTCATCAATAATAACGACAATGGAGAGCTTTAATAACCCTGCTGTCATCTGGTTTTTTTTGGGATTTGTATTTTTTATATTGGAGTTTCTCATACCGGGATTCATCCTGTTCTTTTTTGCCATAGCTGCATGGATTGTTGCGCTCGTAGCTCTATTGTTTGATATTTCATTAAATGTACAGCTCTTGCTTTTTTTATTCAGTGCAATCGCCACCATTTTATTATTCAGGAAATGGTTGCGGAGGATTATGTTTTCAAAGAAACATTCCACTGAACTGGAACATGAATTCATCGGAAAGGCAGGTATTGCTGAAACAGATATTGCTCCAGATAGAGAAGGGAAGGTTGATTTTAAGGGAACCAGCTGGAATGCGCGTTCAGATGATAATATTCAAAAAGGTGATCACGTCATTATAACAGGAAATGAAAGCATTGTGCTAATTGTTAAACAAAAAAAATAAAAACTATGTCTGCCGGTACTATTATATTGATTTTGTTAATCATGTTTTTGCTTGTGGCATTTCTTTCCACTTTTAAAGTGGTGCCGCAGCGATCTGCATATATAGTGGAAAGACTCGGAAAATACAGTCGTACACTCGAAGCCGGGTTTCATATCCTGATTCCATTTATTGATAAGATTGCTTATCGTCAGAACCAGAAAGAGCAGGCCATCGATGTGGCTTCGCAGATATGTATTACAAAAGATAATATCGCTGTGGAAGTTGACGGTATACTCTACCTGCAGGTGATTGATCCGCAGAAAGCTTCTTATGGTATTGACAATTATAAGTTTGCGGTGGTGCAGATTTCTCAGACTACTATGCGTAGCATCATTGGTAAAATGGAACTCGACAAAACATTTGAAGAAAGAGAAACGGTGAATGCCAGTATTGTTGAAGCGGTGGACAAAGCCAGTGGTCCATGGGGAATAAAAGTATCACGTTATGAAGTAAAAAATATTTCACCGCCACAGAGTATAAAAGATGCGATGGAAAAACAGATGCGTGCGGAAAGAGAAAAACGTGCGTTGATTGCTGAATCTGAAGGCGACAAACAAGCCAAGATCAACAGGGCAGAAGGTGAGAAGCAGGAAACTATTGCCCGGTCCGAAGGTGAAAAACAACGTAAGATCAATGAAGCAACAGGTACTGCATCTGAAATTGAACTCGTGGCCATTGCAACGGCAAAGGGTATCCGGGAAATTGCAAAGTCCATCAATGAAGAAGGTGGCATGAATGCAGTAAATCTCAGAATAGCAGAACAATATTTAACTGAGTTTGGTAAACTCGCCAAAGTGAATAATTCCATGATTGTTCCAACAGATCTGTCTGATATTTCGGGTATACTCAGCAGCATCACTTCCGTTATCAATAAGTCATCTTCTGGCGGCGCGCCACAGTTGATGAAGTAGCTTATGGCTGGATTCTTCGGGGTGATAATTCTCAATATGAATGGGTGAATGAGTCAATGGGTGAATAAACAGCCTTCGACAGCGGCTGTTTTCTGCTTTCATCCGTTTACTACCTTGCATTGGCTGTTTCAGTATTTGCTTACAACCTACAACTTTCCCGGCTGTTCACGTAAAACATATTACGTAGAATTAAAACCATATTACCCTAATTTTATTACAAGTTTTCTTCAAAAATGCCCTAATTCTGTTACATGTACTCAATAGTAAGACACTGAACAGACTGCCAATAATAGATTCATTGAGCTGAAAATGAATAGCGTAAGTAAAGTACTTCATTCCACCACCTTCATTTGCTTCACCAGGTCATGAAAATAATATCGGAATAAATCTGATGTAATGCGTAGAATATTAAATAAAATTGAAAAATAGTGCATGAAATATCGGAAATGATCCGATGAAATGTGCAGGAAATTGAGTTTGAACGGTTGGGTTATATCAGAGCCAGGAGAATGTAAGGTTATCATTTCGAATTGTTAAACCAACAACTTTTCAAGTGCGCTTTTCCAATTTACAAATCCTTTCTGCGGATCTGCATAGTCATGCAGGACTCTCGTAAAGCCTTCATTATCTTTTGTCAGATACTGTTGCCTTCCCGATTGTTTGATCTCTTTCAGAATCAATTCTATTTCCGAAAGTTTTTGTTTTAATGATTCTCTTGTTCTATCAGTGTGCCATACATAAGTGGCTTCTTCACTATCCAGCGTTTCCCAAACGATATGATATTTCTTTTCGCCAGATAGAAGAAACAAAAAAGAAAATGGTTGCAAAACAAATCTCAACCTCAGTATGCCCGCTTCATGCTTTGAAGAAAGATACTTTAATTGTTGATGATGTTTGTAAGGTTTTGATTTCAGCAAATCATCGATCAATTGAGCGCCACTGGTAAAAAGTGCCGTGCCTTCATTTAATGAATGGAGTAAATCATCAATTGTATAGGTTGACATTTCCCTTGAATGCCCAAATCTACCGGTAATCACTTCGCTTTTTACAAACTCAAATCGCAGACTATCGATCATTTGACCATTAATACTATCAATTTCGGTTGATTTTGCGATAAAAGATAAAATTTGAAGAGATGTATATTCTATTGTGATGTCAACATTAACAACCTTCTTCCTGAGTGCTTTAATAAAATATTCGCGGATAGCACTAAACTCAGGTCTTATATCGGGATTTGAAATTTCAAAGATGATTTCCTGATTCAATTCCGCAATAAAGATTGGAAAAGAAACGCCGGCATTCAGAAAATTAATATTGGCAATCGGCACCTTTATCGATTTAATAATCACCTGCTTTTTAGGGAGTTCAACTACTCTTTCAACCGGCTTTTTGTTTTCAACGAGGATGTGTTCATCTTTTAATATTACGGACTGAAGAAAGCCATTGGTGTCAAGCGCCCTGAATTTAATGGTCTCAATTCCCTGGTAGTAAAATGAACCCTGTAGATTATAACTCACTTTACTGAGTGGAAATTGGTAGTCGATGACTTCTGCGCTTAATTTGCCATCTTCTTCGTTGTATTTATTGACGCGCAGTTTCCAAACAATTCCTTCTTTGAACGACTGTACAGGAAGAGGTAAATCAATACTATCAATTTGAAACCTTTCTGTAGAATTATTAATATAGAATTCGCTTCCATGAAAAATAAGCTGCAATTCTTCAGGCACCTGGATGTGGCCAGTATTTAATAACTTCCGGTAATATTTATTTCGTTGGTTGAAAAGGTTTTCAAGGTATTCAATATTGCGATCGCGATAATCATAAATTATCGGGGCAAGAGTACTGCGCTGCACTCTGCCGATATATTGAACCAGCTTTCCTTCAAATGAAAATGGAAAAGCCAGCACCAAACAATCCAGCATACCTAGATCAGTTCCTTCGCCAATAAATTGTCCGGTTGCAATCAATACTTCGAAGTCGCCGTTCTCGATAGTTTGTAGTTTGTTTTTTTTGGATTGATCTGTATCTTCTCCAGTAAGTGAAATTGTTTGAGTACTGTCTTTGAGATACTGTTTTAACAATTCAACATGATCTTTTCTTTCTGTCAACACCAATACTTTTCTACCGGCTTTTACTTCTCTCTTTACATCGGATACGATCCTCTCATTCCTGGCTGTGTCATATATCAAAACTTTAAGCAGAGTTTCAATGTTATCAGAATTTGATGCAAGTGGAGTGGAGAATTCGGTGTGCTGAATCTGGACAGACAATTTCTTATGGTGTATGGCTTTGACAGGAATTACAACTTCGTGAATGATATCTCCGATATGGAAAAATATGATCCGCTCATCGCGGTTTTTTCTGAACGGTGTAGCTGTAAATCCGTACATGTACCAGGAGTTGAAATTTTGAATCACATCGCGGAAAGTTTTTGCAGGAAGATGATGACATTCGTCAACTATTATTGTTCCGAATGTTTGGTATAATTTTTCCCGGTCCGGAAGGAAAGGAGAGATCAGGCTTTGCATCATAGCAACCGTGATCTCTTCACCGATTGCATGATTCCCACCATCGATAACCCCGATCTGAAATTTGGGAATACTCAGAAACGATTCTATTCTCTCCATCCATTGAAGCAGCAGTTGTTTGCGGTGGACAATAATCAGTGTGCGTTGTTGTTTCCGGCGAACGATTTCCAGTGCTATGATAGTTTTGCCTGAGCCGGGAGGGGCAACAATTACCCCAAATTCTTTTTTATTGCTGGTATCAACCACTTCTCTTTGAAAGTCATGCAAATTGATGGTCGAAGAAAAAGAAATAGTTTCAGATTTAATTCTTTTATCGATCAGCTGATAGGATATTCTTTGCTGATTGCAAAACAGCAGGAGGTTGCGGATAAATCCTCTGGGGATAGCGATATTTTCATCCTCATTTTCTACCGATTGAAGGGTCTTCTCTGTACCATAAGTATTAAGACCTTGTTGTTTTCGGATGAAATATGCAGGGTTTATAAAGTTCAAAGTATCCTTTAAATATTTCAGTACTGCAGGATACAGTCCGGCTCTTGGAAGAAACACTTTGTTGCTGAGTGTAATCTGAAGCTCTTTTGCAGGAACTAGTGGTGAAGCTGCTTGTTGCGGTAATGTCTCCGGTAATGCTGGAAAAAAAGTGGAATAAAGTTCATCTAGTTTTATCGCGCTGATTTTATTGATCGTTTCAAGAAACTGCCATTGATCTGCAAAAGGTTCGCCGTTCATTGGATCAATAAATACGGAGTTCCCTTTCTCTACAGCAAACTTTTGTAATGGCAGGGCGATCAAATTTCCCAATCCCTTTCCACTGAGTTCATCCTGGTTAGGAAACAACCGGTCGAAATTAGAGTTGATCTTTTTGTCACTTACAATGCCAGATATTTGAAGCAGGTGTTTGAATATTTTTCTGCTTTTGAAAGCAGGGTAGGGCTGTTCAAAAAACAGCCATACATGCCCGCCAATGCCAGATCGCGATCGTTCGAGATAAACGGGCAGATAATATTTTTTACATTCAGCTATAAAAATCCTGCATTCGTCAAGCCATGTTTTCTTTTGCGTTAATGCCTGATCGAAATCTGCTGCGATAAACCCGGAGGTATTATTTTCCAACAGCGGATAAATGCCTATCACTTCTTTACCATTCAGGTGATTCAGCAATCGTTGATCGGTCAGCTGCGCATACTTTTTATTGACAAAATTCTGAAACGTTCCGCCGTTTGATTTATGCATATTGTACTCATCCCAGTTGAGGTCATATGCGGGCATATAACCACTCTTGCCATCGCGCTCCCACCTGATAGCGAAAACGTCGGTACGGGCGTGGAAGAGGGATTTGAGAAGGTGGAGTTTTGATTCGATTTTCTGGGATGTTAGTTTAGGCTAAGTTAGAAAGAAAGGAGGGGAAATAGATATCCATGAATGAGTTGATTATTTGGAGTTTTATAGTGAACAAATTTTTAATTACATCTGCTGCATGTATTCCATTTCAATGTATCCTTTCCCGGCTCACCGGAGATGCGTAAAGTTTTTCTCATGATATTAAAGCCGGCTGTTCCCCCCTCTTTCCGAAGGAGAGAGGGGCCGGGGGTGAGTCCAACCCGCCGCTAAGAGTTACATCATCCTATTCCAGCCTCCATATTTTTACCACTTTTCGCTCCTCAAAAGTCCCCCCTTTACTATTTTCTGACAGCAATGAACTTGCTAACTTTAGCTTGTACAACAGGATAGTACAAGACAGCCAGCCCTCCAAAAAAACAGAAATTGACACTGTATAAATGTACCTGTCCGACTGATAAACAACGATTGCCCAACACCTCTGATCAAACCCCAAAAAACCTGAAATTGAAAAGCTTAATTTAGCCTGTCAGAATCATAAACAACGATTGCACAACCCTCTGAACACATAATTCTAAAACCCGAAAATAAGTCTCAACGCTATATGAAATTTCGCTGGAAAATATTTGGTGTCGTCGTTGCGGTGAGCGGATTGATTTTCGCATTATCGTGTAACCGGAATAGTAGTGACGGCGGGCTCCAGGCCAGCACTTCATTGCCGGATTCGGTGAGCTATAATTTTGATATCCGCCCGATACTGTCTGACAAATGTTATACCTGTCATGGGCCTGATGCCAATAAAAGAAAGGCCGGGTTACGGATGGATGATCCGGCCAATGCCTACGCCGCGCTGAAAGAAAATCCAACCGCTCATGCATTGGTGCCGTTTAATCCTGAGCTGTCGGAAGTTTTTCTGCGGATCAGTGCAACCGATACTTCGATCCTGATGCCCCCGTCATCTTCTCAATTGAAATTAACCCCTCACGAAATCAACCTGATTGGCAAATGGATTAAACAGGGCGCCCGCTATGAAAAACACTGGGCCTTTGTACCGCCACAAAAACCGGCGCTGCCGAAAGTGAATAAAAAAGATTGGCCCCGAAATGATATCGATTATTTTATCCTTGCCAAACAGGAGCAAAATGGCCTGTCGCCAAATGAAGAAGCAGACAAGGAACGATTACTCAAACGGGTATGTCTTGATTTGACAGGTCTGCCGCCCACAGTGGAAATGATGGATCAATTCCTCGCCGACAATAGTGAAACCGCCTACGAAAAAATGGTCGATCAATTATTGCAGCAAAAGGCTTACGGCGAAAAGATGTCACTGCACTGGCTTGACCTGGCCCGCTATGCCGACTCTCACGGCTACCAGGATGATGGCTATCGCACCCAATGGCCCTGGCGCGACTGGGTAATCCATGCGTTTAATACAAACATGCATTACAATGATTTTGTCACCTGGCAACTGGCCGGTGACCTGCTGCCCAATGCATCCAAAGAACAATTGCTGGCCACAGGTTTTAACCGCAATCATAAAATAACAGAAGAAGGTGGCGTGATACCGGAGGAATACAGAACGATGTATGTTTTCGACCGCAATGACCTGTTTGGAAAAGGCTTGATAGGTGTTACGCTGGAATGCGCCCGCTGCCACGATCATAAGTACGATCCGTTTTCACAAAAGGAATACTACCAGACCTTCGCTTTTTTCAACAGTGTAAAAGAAGTGGGCATCGAATCTGTTATCGGCGGTCCGGAAACCTATGCCAAAAAACCGTTGATGACGATTACAAATGACGATGTACAATCTGTCCTAACGTTCATCAATAAACGGGATACTGGTAACCTCATTGTATCTGTCATGGGTGACCTGGATACGGCCCGGAAAACATTTATTCTTAACCGTGGGAATTATGATGCACCCGGCGAAGAAGTAACGCCCGGCACACCCGCTTCCATTTTACCGTTTAAGAATGATCTCCCCAAAAACCGGCTCGGACTTTCGCAATGGTTATTTGACCGCAACAATCCGCTGACGGCAAGGGT